>JANOJJ010000445.1:0-26471 GCA_031408155.1 Rubrivivax sp. | reverse complement strand
CCAACATTTTCATGCTCGGCGTGAGCAGCCATGCCTGGAAGGTGAATTTCTGCAAGTTCACCAACGAGACGCGCAACGGCTTCGAGGACAGCTCCCGGTACAGCGGGCTGAAGTTCCTGGCCGCCGTCAACGGCGCGTGTGCCGGCGGTGGCTACGAGTTGGCGCTGGCCTGCGACGAGATCATCCTGGTCGACGACCGCAGCAGCGCCGTCAGCCTGCCCGAGGTGCCTGCTGGGCGTGCTGCCCGGCACGGGTGGTCTGACACGCTTGACCGACAAGCGCCATGTGCGGCACGACCTGGCCGACCTCTTCTGTACCACCACCGAAGGCGTGCGTGGCCAGAAGGCCAAGGACTGGCGGCTGGTCGACGACATCGCCAAGCCGGCAGTGTTCGCGCACAAGGTGCAGCAGCGCGCGCTGCAATTGGCCGCCCAGAGCGACCGGCCAGCCGCCGACAAGGGCGTGGCGCTGACGCCGCTGCAGTGCACGATCGAAGCCGATGCGCTGCGCTACACCCATGTAACGGTGGACATCGAGCGCAGCAAGCGCAGCGCCACCTTCACCGTGCGCGCGCCCGCCGGGCCACAGCCGACCACGGTCGAAGGCATCGAAGCTGCCGGCGACGCCTGGTACCCGCTGGCGCTGGCACGCGAGCTGGAAGACGCGATCCTGGCGATGCGTACCAACGAGCTCGACGCCGGCCTGTGGCTGATCAAGACCGTGGGCGATCCGGCGGCCGTGCTGGCGCTGGACGCCACGTTGATGGCGCACCGGGGCCACTGGCTGGTGCGCGAGACCATCGGCTGGCTGCGGCGCAGCTTCAGCCGCCTGGACCTGAGCTCGCGCAGCCTGTTCGCGCTGATCGAGCCGGGCTCGTGCTTCGCCGGCAGCCTGCTCGAACTGGCGCTGGCCTGTGACCGCAGCTACATGCTGGCGCTGCCGGACGACCCAACCAAGGCGCCCATGGTCACGGTCGGCGACACCAACTTCGGCCTCTATCCCATGGCCACCGGCCAGAGCCGCCTGGGCCGGCGCTTCTACGACGAAGCGGCGGCGCTGGACGCCGTGCGTGCCAAGGCGGGGCAGGCGCTGGACGCCGACGCGGCATTTGCGGTCGGCCTGGTGACCAGCAACCCCGATGACATCGACTGGACCGACGAGACGCGCATCGCGATCGAGGAGCGCGTGGCGATGAGCCCCGACGCGCTGACCGGCCTCGAAGCCAATCTGCGCTTCAACAGCCAGGAGAACATGTTCACCCGCATCTTCGGTCGACTGACCGCGTGGCAGAACTGGATCTTCCAGCGCCCCAACGCGGTCGGCGAGAAGGGCGCACTCAAGGTCTACGGCAAGGGCGACAAGGCCGCATTCGACTGGAATCGCGTTTAAGGAACCACCATGAGCAGCATCACCTACAGCGACCGCATCCCCAACAACGTCAACCTGAGCGAGGACCGCACGCTGCAGCGCGCGCTCGAGCAGTGGCAGCCCAACTACCTGCAGTGGTGGGCCGACATGGGCCCCGACGGCAGCCAGAACTTCGACGTCTACCTGCGCACCGCGATCAGCGTCGACCCGCAGGGCTGGGCCCAGTTCGGCCACGTGAAGATGCCCGACTACCGCTGGGGCATCTTCCTCAACCCGGCCGAGAAGGACCGCAAGATCCACTTCGGTGACCACCAGGGCGAAGCCGCCTGGCAGGACGTGCCTGGCGAGTACCGCGCCAACCTGCGCCGCATCATCGTCACGCAGGGCGACACCGAGCCAGCGTCGGTCGAGCAGCAGCGCCACCTGGGGTTGACGGCCCCCAGCCAGTACGACCTGCGCAACCTGTTCCAGGTCAACGTCGAAGAAGGCCGCCACCTGTGGGCGATGGTCTACCTGTTGCACAAGTACTTTGGCCGCGACGGGCGCGAAGAAGGCGAAGCCCTGCTCCAGCGCCGCAGCGGCCAGCAGGACAACCCCCGCATCCTGCAGGCCTTCAACGAGCCGACGCCCGACTGGCTGGCCTTCTTCATGTTCACCTACTTCACCGACCGCGACGGCAAGTTCCAGCTCTGCGCGCTGGCCGAAAGCAGCTTCGACCCGTTGGCGCGAACGACCAAGTTCATGCTCACCGAAGAGGCGCACCACATGTTCGTCGGCGAGTCGGGCGTCAGCCGCGTCATCGGGCGCACCTGCGCGGCGATGAACGAGCTCAAGACCGACGACCCCACCAAGCTGCGCGCGGCCGGCGTGATCGACCTGCCGACGATCCAGCGCTACCTGAACTTCCACTTCAGCGTGACGATCGACCTCTTCGGCGCCGACGAGTCGAGCAACGCCGCCACCTTCTACAGCACTGGTCTGAAGGGCCGCTTCGAGGAAGGCAAACGAGCCGACGATCACCAGTTGCGCGGCCAGACCTACTGCGTGCTCAAGGTGCAGGGCGACCAGCTGGTCGAGACCGAGGTGCCGCTGCTCAACGCCTTGAACGAGGTGCTGCGCGACGACTACATCAAGGACAGCATCGGCGGCGTCGAGCGCTGGAACAAGGTGATCGAGAAGGCCGGCATCCGGTCGCGCCTGAAAGTGCCGCACAAGGCGTTCCACCGCAACATCGGGTCGCTGTCCGGCGTCAGGGTCTCGCCTGACGGGCGCGTGATCAGCCAGACCGAATGGCAGGCCAAGGTCGACGACTGGTTGCCCAGCGCCAGCGACCGTGCCTTCGTCGCCGGGCTGATGGGGCGTGTGGTCGAGCCGGGCAAGTTCGCCAACTGGATCGCGCCGCCGATGATCGGCATCAACCGCCAACCGGTGGACTTCGAATACGTGCGCTTCGCGTAACGGACCACCCCCGAAGCGGCTTGGCCGCTTCCCCCTCGAGCGGGCAACGCCAGCGGCCCGGCAGAGCCGGTTGCGCGGCGTTTGCTTGCAAGCCGTAAGCTACGTTGATCGCGGAGCCACTCACATGAACGCCCCAGCCGACGCGGCGGTGATCAGGCAGCACCTGATCGACCCCGAGATCTGCATCCGCTGCAACACCTGCGAGGCTACCTGTCCGGTGGGCGCGATCACGCACGACTCGCGCAACTACGTGGTCGACCCGGCCAAGTGCAAGCAATGCATGGACTGCGTGCCGCCGTGCCCCACCGGCAGCATCGACAACTGGCGCCAGATGCCGCGCGTGCGCGCCTACAGCGTGCACGACCAGCTGGGCTGGGACGAACTGCCGGCCGAGCTGCCGGCTGCCGAACTGGCCGCGGCCGCGAACGACGCCGCGACCGACCGACTGCCCCAGGTCGCGGCGCTAACAGCCGACCCGAGCGGCCAGACGGCCTTCAACAGCGCGGCCTTCAACGCCACGCAGCCGCCCTGGTCAGCCGCACATGCCTACACCAACCTGTACGGGCCGAAGGCGGCCGAAAAGTCGGTCACCGCCAGCGTGGCCGGCAACGTGCGCGTGACCCAGGTCGGCACCGACTACGACACCCATCACATCGTGCTCGACTTCGGCGCCATGCCGTTCCCGGTGCTCGAAGGGCAGAGCATCGGCATCCTGCCGCCGGGCACCGACGAGCAGGGCCGGCCGCACCATGCGCGCCAGTACTCGATCGCCAGCCCGCGCAACGGCGAGCGGCCGGGCTACAACAACCTGTCGCTGACCATCAAGCGCGTGCTCGAAGACCACCAGGGCCGGCCGGTGCGAGGCGTCGCCAGCAACTACCTGTGCGACCTGCAGCGTGGTGCCACGGTGCAGGTGATCGGCCCCTTCGGCGCCAGCTTCCTGATGCCCAACCACCCGAAGAGCCACATCGTGATGATCTGCACCGGTACCGGCAGCGCGCCGATGCGGGCGATGACCGAGTGGCGCCGGCGGCTGCGCTCCAGCGGCAAGTTCGAAGGCGGCAAGCTGATGCTCTTCTTTGGCGCACGCACGCAGCAAGAGCTGCCTTACTTCGGCCCGCTGCAAAGCCTGCCCAAGGACTTCATCGACATCAACCTCGCGTTCAGCCGCACGCCGGGCGCGCCCAAGCGCTACGTGCAGGACCTGCTGCGCGAGCGCGCTGCCGACGTGGCCCGGCTGCTCGCCGATCCGAACGCCCATTTCTACGTCTGCGGCCTCGAGGCAATGGAAGTCGGCGTGGTGCTGGCGCTGCACGACATTGCAGTCCAGGCCGGGCTCGACTGGGACACGGTCGGCGCGACGCTGCGGCGCGAAGGACGGCTGCACCTGGAGACGTACTGATCGAGCTCGACCTTCGGCCGGCGCGACCTCCGTCGAGTCGACGCAGTGCTGGCGGGCAGCTCGGCGAACGCCGACGGATCGGGCCAGGGCTTCATCCATTCGGCGGGCGCCTGCACGCCGTTCGCAGTGGCGGGCGCCACGGCGACGCACTGCGCGCGCTGCGCCGCCGCTGACGGCCGACCGACAGCCGACCGTCGGCCGGGGCGAGTCCAGGGTTGCCGTCCGCCACCGGCCTAACCGGCCGCGGCGCGCCAACTGCCACGCCCAGCCCAGCGCCTGGGGCCGAGGGGAGCGGCTGCGTCAGGGGCTTTGCGGGTGGGTCGAAGCGGCCTGATCGCCCCTGATCATCCGCGCAGACACCCGTAGACGACCCCTCTGATCGGCCTCTGTGGCCGGGTTCACCGGCGCTCAATGGGCCACTGTCGACCCCAATACCAAACCTGCGGCCAACCCCGCGGCCATCATCGATTCGAACACCTGCATTCCAGCCTCCCTTGAAGTTACGCGTCGCTCGCGGACCATCGAGTGTGGTGTCCCGCCGGCCAGTTGCCAAGTCAAGGTTGACGTCGTGGCCAACATCAGCATCCGCGGGCTCGACGACAAGGTGCTGGCCGCGCTCGAGAAGCGCGCCGCCACGGAAGACGCCAGTGTCAACACCGTGGTGCTGCGCCATCCACCACCCGTCGCCTTTCATCGGCGGTGAACCAGGTCAACACGAATCGGGCAATACCGCCGCTGACCGGCTGCTCAAGGTGTTGCATCACACCCGACCCGCTGGCCTACGTGCGATCGGCCAAGAGTCAAAGCTGACTTTGCTCGCTGTTGACGCTGCGAGGCCGGAGCAGCCGACTGCCGCTGCAGCCGGCGAGACTCGCCGCCGCTGGGCATGTTGCTCGCAAGTGTTCAGCCTACGCCGACACCAGGAATGCCGGCATCGGCGGTTCAACCACGAGGCTCAGGTTGTCCAGCCTGCGCGTCCAGTGGCCGAGTGACTTGCAGAGGTGCTCGTTCAGCGCGCTGGCCGCGCCTTCGTGGTCGCCCGCGCGCAGGCACTCGACGACGCGCAGATGCTCGAGCGCGGACTGCTTGGAGATCTCGGTCGAGATCGCGAGGTAGTCGTCGAACAGGTAGCGCGTGGCAATGATCAGCAGCCTGGTCTGGTCGAGCACACGCAGCAGCGGTTTGTTGGCGCAATGCTCGACCAGGTTGTTGTGCAGGTCCTGCTCGAGCTGGTCGAGCTCGGCGCTGCCGACGTGAGGGAAACGCGCGATGGTGGACTTCAGGCGGCGCCAGACTTCGTCGATTTTGGCCTTCGGCAGCTTGGGGGCCGAATCGAGCAGCGCGGTGGGTTCGAGCAAGCAGCGCAGTTGGTACAGGTTGCGCAGCGTCGCTGCGGTGACCTTCTCAGCGACCCAATGCCCCTGCCGGTCCTTGCTGATCAGGCCGTTGGCGGCCAGTTGCGCCAGCGCTTCGCGCACCACCGTTCGGCTGACGTCGAAGTGTCGCGCCAGCCGTTCCTCGCTCACCCGCACGCTGCGAAACAGCATGCGCGTGGCGATCTCGTGCTCGGCGTCCTTGTAGATGCGCTTCCATGCCGGCTCGGCGGAGATCGGCATCGGCGGCACCTCGACGGGCTCGAGATGGGCGGGGTCGATGCGGCCGCGTCGACCTCCGGTGACGACGTAACCCTTGCGTGCGACCAAACTCACCACACCTTCCTTGGCCAGCAGGTCCAGGGCCTGGCGCACGCTCGAGCGGCTGACGTCGAAAGCGCGGCCGATCTGCGCCACCGCCAGCATGTGGCCCGGCTGCAAGCGGCCCTCCTTCACCATCTCGCGGATCCGTGCGTGGACCGTGCGATAGAGCAGCGCAGCCTCGGCGGGGTCGCTCATCTCGGCTGCGGTCAGTGGGTCGCTACTGCCAGTTCGGCTCGACCGTTGGCCAGCGCCACCTCGCCGTCGGCATTGCGCACTTCGAATTGCACCTGGTCAGGCCCGTCAGCGCGGCAGCCCAGCGTGATGGTGGTGCCCGGAATCACGCGGCCCTTGAAATGTCCGCCCAGGCGGCGCAGCCGGGTCGGGTCGCCTGCAGCCAGCCGCTGCACCACGCCCAGTCCCGCCAGCGCCCAGGTGGCCGTGCCGTGCAGGATGATGTCGGGCAATCCGATCGATCGCGCCACCGCGCGCTCGGTGTGGATCGGGTTCCAGATCGCCGCGCATTCGGTGTAGACATGCGGCAACTGGCGCGCGATCGCGATCGGCGTCCACTCGAGTCGGCTGGCGTCGGCGGCGGCGATGGGTTTGAGCTCTGGCGCTTGCTCGGCCAGCGTCGCTTGGCCGTCGACCGGCACCCCGAGCACGATGGCGGCGAACCAGCTGGTGACGACGGGCTCGCCGCTGTCGCGGTCGCTGGTCGCCAGCCTGGCCCCGATGCAGGTGCCGACGCGGGTCGGCCGCACCTGCGTGAGCAGGCCGCGCGTGACGTAGCTGCGCCCGGGTCGGATCGGCTGGTGGAAGAACGAGTCCTGTGTCACGTGGATCGACCCCCAACCTTCGGCGTCACTGGTGCGCGTGAGCTCGCGAAACAGCTTCCCGCTGACCAGCGGCCACTCGAGCACCACGCAGTACGGCGGCGGCGCCACGATGCCCCCGGGCCGCAGATCGTCCAGGTAGCACTCGTCTGCGGCACCCAGCCCGGCGGCATAGGCCATCGTCATTCGCGGCGTGACGGTGAGCACCGACTCGCCCAGTTCGCGTCCGACTGAATTTGCAGGTATGGCCATGGCTGCCTCAACGTCCGATCGAAAGGCCGGCGGCGATGCGGTCCCAGCAGCCGCTGGTGCCAGCCTCGCGCAGGGGATGCTTCTGTACCTTGCCGGTGGGCGTCTTGGCCAACGCTTCGGTGGTGATCTGCACGTAGCGCGGGATCATGAAATACGGCAGTCGCGGCTTCAGGAAATGCATCAGCTCGACCTCGTCGAGCGTGGCGCCGGCCTGGAGCACGACCACGGCCTTGACTTCGTCTTCCGACTCGTCGGCCGGCACCGCGACAACCGCCGACTCGAGCACCGCCGGGTGCTGGTTGATCTCGGCCTCGACCTCGAACGACGAGATGTTCTCGCCGCGCCGGCGGATCGCGTCCTTGATCCGGTCGACATAGTAGAAGTTCCCCTGGCTGTCCTGCGTGAACAGGTCACCGGTGTGGAACCACTGGTTGCGAAAGGCCTCCAGCGTCTTGTCGGGCTGGCGCCAGTAGCCCAGGTTCAGCTCCCAGGGCGAATCGGTGCGCAGCACGAGTTCGCCGACCTGGCCGCTGGCAACCTGCCGGTCGTGGGCGTCGACCAGTCGCGCCGTCGTGCCGGCGCGCACGCGGCCGCAGGAGCGGTGGTCCACCAGCTCGAAGCCGTCGGAGTGGATCGGGGTGTTCACCTCGGTCATGTTGAACCAGGTGAAGACCTTGCAACCGAATCGATGGCGAAAGTCGTCGAGCTCACGCAACAGCGGCACCATCATCACCTTGCGCAGGCCGTGTTCACGGTCGTCGTCACGTGGTGCCTGGCGCTGGATGAAGTGGGCCACTGCGCCCAGCAACATCACGGCGGTGGCGCCGGTTCGGCGCACGTCGGGCCAGAACTGCTCGACGCTGAACCAGGGCCGCAGCACGATGCTGGCGCCATGCATCAGCACGGCACCGAACAGCACCGGAAGCGCCACATGGTGCATCGGGCTGAAGAAGTACAGCCGGTCATCGGCCGACAGCGTCAGCGCCATCGGCTCGGCTGCCGCCCAGGCCTGGCCATGGCCGTACAGCACGCCCTTGGACGGGCCGGTGGTGCCCGAGGTGTAGAGGATCGCCATCGGATCCCAGGCGTCGACCTGGGTCGCCAACGGCGTGTCGTCGTCGTCGAAGAGCGCTTCGAAGGTCTGCAGCTCAGCCAGCTCGAGTGCCTGTGCGCGGGACTCGGCGTCGGCCTCGCACAGGACCACCTGGCGCAGCGGCGCGAGGCGCTCACGCAGTTCGTGCAGCCGCGCGACGAAGCTGCCGTGCAGCACCGCACAGGCCACGCTGCTGTCGTTGACCTGGTGCAGCAGGATGCCGCCGCGGTAGGCCTGGTTCATCGGCACCATCACCGCGCCCAGCTTGCACAGCGCCAGCCAGACCAGGGCCATGTCGATGCCGCCCGGCATCATCACCAGCACCCGCTCGCCCTTGGCCACGCCAAGCCGCGCCAGGCCGCGAGCGAGCCGATTGGTGGCGGACTCGGTCTGCGCGTAGCCGAGCCTGCGCTCGTCCTGGATCAGGAAGACCTTGTCCGGATCGAGCAGCGAGCGCTGCTGCAGCAGTTGGTGCAGGGTGCGAGGAGGATTGTCCGTGTGCATGGTGCGAGCTCGTATGGCCGTTCGGGTTGCCGGTCAGACGCCCAGGTAGGACGCTTCGACATGGGGGTCGTGCAGCAGGTCTGCGCTCGGCCCCTGGAGCGCAATGCGGCCGCGCTCGAGCACGTAGGCGGTTTGGGTGACGGTCAGTGACAGGCGAACGTTCTGCTCGATCAGCAGAATCGGGATGCCGCGCTCGCTCAGGCGCTGCAGCACCGCGAAGATGCGCTCGACGAAAAGCGGCGCCAGGCCGAGCGAGGGTTCGTCGAAGATGATCATCCTGGGCTGCGCCATCAGCGCGCGGCCGATCGCCAGCATCTGCTGCTCGCCGCCGCTGAGCGTCTGCGCCAGCGCGCGGCGGCGCTCGCCGAGCACGGTGAACATCCCGTACACCTCGGCCAGTGTTTGCTTCACCTGCTTCGGGTCGGTCACCGTGTAGGCACCCATGTGCAGGTTTTCCTCGACCGACAGACCGGGGAACAACTGCCGCCCTTCGGCCACCTGCACCACGCCGAGCCGAACGATCTGCTCGGGTGCACGTCGCGTCAGCGGCTGGCCGTCGAATTCGACGCTGCCTTCGGCGGTCGGCACGATGCCGCAGATCGCGTTGACCAGGGTCGACTTGCCGGCGCCGTTGGCACCGATGAGGGCAACGCGGCCGCCGCGCGGCACATCGATTGAAACCCCGTGCAGCACGCGCACCTGGCCGTAGTCGACGCTGAGCTGTCGCACCGCGAGCACGCTCAATGCTCCCCGGTGCCGAGGTAGCTGCGAATCACCGCCGGGTCCGCACGCACCTCGGCGGGCGAGCCCTCGGCGATCTTGCGGCCGGCGTCGAGCACGGTGATTCGATCGCAGATTTCCATGATGACCTTCATGTTGTGCTCGACCACCAACACCGTGACGCCCGAGTCGCGGATTCGCCGCACCGTGTCGACCAGCGCCGCCGATTCGGCGCTGTTCAATCCGGCCCAGGGTTCGTCCAGCAGCAGCAGCTTGGGCGCGGCGGCCAAGGCTCGCGCCAACTCGGCGGTGTGCCGCAGTCCGACCGGCACGTTGCGGCTGAGCGCGTCACGCAGTGCAGCGAGGCCGCAGAACTCGAGAATCTCGACCGCGCGCTGTTCGTCGCGCCGGGCACGCCGGCCATCGAGCAGGTCGCGCCACAGGTCGGCCCGGTTGCAGTACAGACCGAGCATCACGTTCTCGAGCACCGTGCGGTCGGGTTGCAGCGCCACGTTCTGAAAGGTGCGCACGATGCCGCGCCTGGCGATCTCGTGCGGCGCTCGCCGGTCGATCCGCTCGCCGGCGAAGTGGATGCTGCCGGCGTCGGCCGAATAGAAGCCCGTGATCAGGTTGAAGGTGCTTGTCTTGCCTGATCCGTTGGGCCCGATCAGCCCGGCGATCGAGCCGGCCTGCACGTCCAGGTTGACGCCGTCGACCGCGCGCACACCGCCAAAGCGGACCTGCACGTCGCGCACCTCGAGCAGCGCGGTCATCGTGCGTCGTCCTTGCCGCGCGCTGCATGGCGCTGCCTCAGGTCGGTCAACAAGCCGCCGATGCCGCGTGGCAGCAGGTTCATGAAGAGCAGGATGATGAAGCCGTCGAGGATCAGGTCCCAGGGGTGCCAGGCCATCAACTGGTTGTGCGAGAAGGTGAAGAAGGCCACCGCCAGCAGTGCGCCAGGGATGCTCTCGAGCCCACCGACGACCAGCATCGTCAGGTAGAAGATGGTGTGCGACAGCCCGAAGCTCTCGGGGCTGATGTAGGTCGCGTAGGCGGCGAAGGCGGCCCCTGCGAAGCCGGCCAGCATCGAGCCGACGAAGAAGGTGAAGATGCGGTGGCGAAACACGTTCACGCCCAGGCTGGCGGCGATGTCGGGGTTGTCGCCGATGGCCAGCGCGATGCGCCCGAAGGGCGAGTGGCGCCAGCGCAAGGTCACCAGGTAGGCCAGCAAGGCAATGCCAAGGAACAGGAAGTAGTAGTCGGCCTCGCCGCTGAACGGGTGGCCGAGGATCTCGGGTCGGGGGATGTTGCGAAAGCCCGCCGCGCCACCCGTGAGCGGCTTGGCGCGCGCCATCATGATGCGTGCGATCTCGGCGAACGCGAAGGTGACCAGGGCCAGCCAGGGGCCGGCAAATCGGGCGCCGGGAATCGCGATCAACGCCCCCACCGCTCCGGCCGCTATCCCGCTGATCAGCAACGCCGGAAGAAAGGGCAGACCCAGCTTGGCGGTAAGGTTGGCCGCAATGTAGGCACCGACGCCATAGATCGCCACCTGGGCCAGCGAGAACTGCTTGCTGAAGCCCAGGATCACCAGAAAACCCATCAGCACCGTTGCGCCGAGAAACATCTGCACGAACAGCCGCAGCACGAAGAGTTGCTCGTGAAAGACGACCGGCACCAGCAGCAACAGCGCCAGGGCCGCGACGTGCCACAGGATGCGTGTGCGCAGGGCCTGGCCCGGGCGCGAAGGGACCCTGCTCGTCATATGCGCCGGGCTCCGCCCGAGCGCAGGAACAGTCCGCTCGGTTTGAACATCAGGATCAGCACGATGACGGCAAAAGCGATCACGTCCTTGTACTCATGGCTGAAGATCTCGGCGCTGGCGTTCTCCAGCACGCCGAGCACCACACCGCCGCCCATCGACGCCGGCAGGCTACCGAAGCCGCCCAGGATCGCCGCCGTGAAGCCT
The DNA here is from genome assembly GCA_031408155.1 of Rubrivivax sp. Classification (GTDB taxonomy): domain Bacteria; phylum Pseudomonadota; class Gammaproteobacteria; order Burkholderiales; family Burkholderiaceae_C; genus Rubrivivax. The sequence continues at coordinate 15,175 of JANOJJ010000445.1, read as the reverse complement.
TTCAGGCCCGACGCACCGCCCATGTCGACCGAGATGTTGTAGGTGAAGGCGATCATCACGCCGGCAATGCCGGCCATGACGGCGCCCAACCCCCAGGACAGGTTGACGCACAGCCGCGGGTTGATGCCCACCAGCATCGCACCGCGGATGTTCTGCGCCGTGGCGCGCATCGCCGTACCCAGCCGGGTGCGCGTCATGAAGAGGTGGAAGGCCACCATTGCCACCACGCCCACCGAGACCACCACCACGTTCTGCGGAATGATCAGCACCGGGCCGATCATCACCGGCTCGACCGGAAAGTAGCGCGGGAAGCTCATCGAGTACGGCCCCCAGATGATCAGTACCAGGTTCTTGATGATCGACGACACGCCGATGGTGCCGATCAGCACCAGGATCGGGTCCAGGTCGTAAAGGCGCCGGAAGGCGATGCGCTCGAGCAGCATGGCGAAGCCCGCGATCGCCACCATCGCCACCAGCGCCGCACCGACAAAGCCCACCGGTAGCTTGGACAGTGCGGTGAAGCACAGGTAGGCGGCGAGCATCGCGAACTCGCCGATCGCGAAGTTGATGGTGTTGGAGGTCGCGAAAATCAGGCTGAAGGCCATCGCCAGCAGCGTGTAGCTGACGCCGACCATCACCCCCCAGACGACCTGATTGGCGAGCAGCCCGAAGTCGAGGTCCATCGGGCGCAGGGTCAGTGGACGTTGTGCAACTTGTAGATCTGCTCGCGGTAGCCGGCGCCGAACACGCGCGTGTAGTCGATGCGCTCCTTGTAGATCGGCTCGTTGGTGCGGGTGCTGAACACGACTTTGTCCTTGGTCGGGTCGGAGCCGCCGGTGGCTTCGATCACCACCCCGGTCTTGAGCGCCTCGCCGTCGCGCGGATCAAAGGTGAACATGCCGGCCGGCGTGGGGAAGTCGCGCATCTTGTGCACCTCCTTCATGATCGCCACCGAATCGGTCGACTTGGCGCGTTCGATCGCCTCCTTCATCACCGTCATGCCGACCACGGCGCGACCCATGATCTCCTGGTAGATACCGAAGCGCTTGCGCAGATCGTTGACCCAGCGTTGGGTCACTGGATCGGGGTTCAGCGGCGTCATCGGGCTGCTTGCGTAGTAGGCGCCGATGGCCAGCTCCTGGATCTCGGCTCGGGTCTTGGGGTCGGCCATCTGGGTGTCGGCCATAAGCGTCACGTCCTTGCCCAGAAACTGCCGTGCCTGGCGGAACGCGGGGCCGAAGTTCGAGCCGGTAACGATGATCACCAGTCCGTCGAGCTTGGCCCGCGACAGCGTCAGCAACTGCGAGCTGAAGTCGCGCGTGCCTTCGGCGGCGCTGGCCACGGCGGCGATCCTGGTGTTGTCGGCGATCGCCTCATAGGCCGTCTTGAAGACATCGCGCGTGCTCTCGCCGTAGAAATTGTCGATGTGCAGGATGCCGACCCGGCGCAGCTTGCGCTGCGTGTGGGCGAAGGTGGCCAACCCGCTGACCATCACCTGGTCGGGTGAGGCCGAGCGAAAGATCGCGCCTTCGCTTTCGATCAGCCATTGCTTGGCCAGCCCATAGCCCCACATCGCCACCTTGCCGTCCTTGCCCACCGGCATCGCAGTCAGGATCACGCCGCTGGTGCTGCCAGGCTGCAGCACATGGACCTTGTCGTCGAAGACCAGCTTCTTGGCCGCCTGCAGGCCCTGGTCGGGAACGCCGCGGTCGTCGTAGTAGATCACCTGCACCTTGCGGCCCATCACGCCGCCGGTCTTGTTGAACTCGTCGGCCACGTACTGGATGGTGTCGAGGAAGGGCTTGCCGTAGGACGCGGCGTCGCCCGACACGGCGGTCGAGACGCCGAAGCGGATCGGCTCCTGCGCCAGGGCGGCGCCGCCTAGCGTGGTCCACAGGGCGGTCGCCGCAACGACGGTTTTCCAGCTCATTTGCATCAAGGTCTCCTTGGGGGGTGCGTCGACAGGTAGCGTCAGATCAGGTGCATGCCGCCATTGACGGCGATGGTCTGGCCGGTGATGAAGCCGCTCAGCCGTTGGCTGGCGAGAAACAGGTAGCTGCCCACGCAGTCGTCGGGCCGGCCGGCGCGCGCCAGCGGCGTGGCTTCGAGATAGCGCTCGAGCTGCTCGGCCGACGTGACCTGGTGGATCGGGGTGTCGATGTAGCCCGGCGCGACACAGTTGACGCGGATGCCGTAACGCGCCTCTTCCTTGGCCAGGTTGCGCGACAAGGCTTCGACGGCGCCCTTGGCGGCCGCGTAGAGCGACACGCCGAAGCCGCCGCCGTTGCGCGCCGCGATCGACGTGGTGTTGATGATCACGCCGCGCCGCTGGGCTCTGAAGGCCGGCAGTGCGGCGCGAATGGCCTCGATCACCGCGTGCTGGTTGAGCTGCAGGATGCGTTGTGTCAGCGCGGCGTCGAAGCCGTCGATGGCCACGCGGGCGAAGGCCGCGCCGGCGTTGTTGACCAGGATGTCGATGCCGCCCAGTGCGGCGATGGCCGCCTCGACCAAGGCCGTGCCGGCGCCCGGCGTGCCGAGGTCGGCCTGCAAAGCCAGCGCGCTGCCGCCGCTGGCACGGATGGTGTCGACCAGGCCTTGGGTGTCCGCGGCCTTGGACGCATAGTGCAGCGCCACCGTCGCTCCGCATTCGGCGAAACCCTGGGCTGTGGCCGCGCCGATGCCGCTGCTCGCGCCGGTGATCAGCACGCGCCGTCCGCGCAGGTCCTCGAAGGCGTCAATCCACATCGCGCTGCATCCTCATTCGTAAACGCTCAGGCCGGTGCGCTTCTTGTCGATGTAGTCCCAGTCCAACGTCACACCCAGGCCCGGCCCGTCGGGCACCGAGACCATGCCGTCGGCGTCGATGCAGTCGAGCTGGTCGGAGTAGCCACACAGGTACACCGGTGGGATGACGTTCGGGCAGTCGGGGCCGACCAGCGCAACCTCGTAGTAGTTGGAGTTGCGCAGCGCCGACATCAGGTGGCGGTGCGCCGGGCCGCTGGCGTGGACTTCGACGTCCAGACCCAGGGCTTCGGCCAGATGCGCGATCTTCAGGCTGCCGGTGATGCCCATGTCGTATTCGGGATCGACGCGCAGCAAGTCGGTGCCGCCGGCAAGCACGAAGTCGGCCTTGGGCTCGACGCCGCGCACATGCTCGGTCATCAGCAGCGGAGTCGTCAGCTTCTCTCGCAGCCGCCGATGCGCAAAGGCCGAGGTGCCACCGTCGCGGAACGGATCCTCGTACCAGAAGTAGCCCGCCTCGTCGCAGGCCCTGCCGACGTACAGCGCATCGGCGAACGTGCGCAGCTCGCAGGCCGGGTCGAGCATCAGGGTCATGCGGTCGCCGACGGCAGCGGCCACGTGCAGCACGTTGGCCGCCTCCTCGCGCGCGTTGCCGTCGTTCCAGCCGTGGATCTTGAAGGCGCGGTAGCCGATTTCGTAGCAATGACGGGCAAAGTCAGCGTACTGCTCCTTGCTCGACAGCCCGCCCTGGCGGTCGCCCATGTAGGTGCTGGCGTAGGCCGGCAAGCGCTTGCGGTAGCCGCCCAGCATCTCGCACACCGAGGCGTTCTGCCGCTTGCCCGCCCAGTCCCACAGCGCGATGTCGATCGGCCCGTGGCCCATGTGGTCGAACTGGCGGATGTCGCGCTTCAAGTCTTCGTAGATCGCGATCCGTTCGCGCGCGTCCTTGCCCAGCAGCCGCGGCGCGAGCATCTGCATCTGGCCGAGCGTCGAGCGGGTGGCCACCCAGTGGGTGACGTATTCGCCGCGGCAGCCGTCGCGGGTGCGGATGACAACCGCGTACTTGGTGACCTGGATCGACGAGCCGCGCTGGAAGGTGATGTTCTGCGCCAGACCGTCGCGGGCGAGGTTGCGCGCCTCGAAGGTGAACTCGTGGATTTCGACGCGATCGATGACTGTCATGCTTGCCCTCGAGTGCCGGTGCGACAACGATGCCTTCCGAACGGAAGACAGCTTATCGTATACGAGCGGCTAGATGACTATTGTGTACAAAAGCGCTAGGACTTCCAGCCTGGACCCTGGGCTGACGCTTCACGGCGCGGCTGCACCCTCGCGTGGCTTGGTGCGTTCCTCGCACGACCCACTCGCGAGCGAGCGCAGCGCTACAGCGATTCAGCAAACGTGCGCAGGCGGTCCGAGCGGCTCGGGTGCTTGAGCTTGCGGATCGCCTTGGCCTCGATCTGGCGGATTCGTTCGCGCGTCACGTCGAACTGCTTGCCCACTTCTTCGAGCGTATGGTCGTTGCTCATGTCGATGCCGAAGCGCATGCGCAGCACCTTGGCTTCGCGCGGCGTCAAGCCGTCGAGCAGTTCGTTGACGAGCTCGCGCAAACCCGACTGCATCGCCGCATCCACCGGCGAGACGTTGAGCGTGTCCTCCAAGAAGTCACCCAAGGTGGCGTCGCCTTCGTCGCCGACCGGCAGTTCCATCGAGATCGGTTCCTTGGCGATCTTCATGATCTGCCGCACCTTGGCCTCGGGCAGGTCGAGCTTGACGCCGATCATGGCTGCGTCGGGCTCGAACCCGAACTCCTGCAAGTGCGCGCGGATGACGCGGTTCATCTTGTTGATCGACTCGATCATGTGCACCGGCACACGGATCGTGCGGGCCTGGTCCGCGATCGCGCGCGTGATGGCCTGGCGGATCCACCAGGTGGCGTAGGTCGAGAACTTGAAGCCACGGCGGTATTCGAACTTCTCCACCGCCTTCATCAGTCCGACATTGCCCTCCTGGATCAGATCGAGGAACTGCATGCCGCGGTTGGAGTACTTCTTGGCGATCGAGATCACCAGCCGCAGGTTGGCCTCGATCATCTCCTGCTTGGCTGCGCGTGACGAGCGCTCGCCATCGCTCATCTGCTGGCTGATCGACTTCAGGGCTGGCAGCGGGATCACCGCCCGCGCCTGCAGATCGATCAGCTTGGACTGCAGTTCGCGCACCGCTGCGGCATGGCGCAGCAAGGCCGCGGCGTAGGGTTTGCCGGTAACGGCTTCGCGTTCAACCCACGTCAAGTCCAGTGCGGCCGGCGCAAACCGCTCGATGAAGTGCTGTTGCGGCATGCCGCACTTGTCGACCACGATGCGGCGGATCTCGCGCTCATGGCGGCGCACCGCTTCGACCTGCGAACTCAACAGCGCGCACAGCCTTTCGATCGTCTTGACCGTGAAGCGGATGGTCTTGAGCTCGCGGCTCAGCACCTCCTGGGCCTCGAGGTAGGCCGGCGAGCCGTAGCCGCTGCTTTCGAACGCCTGGCGCAGCTGGTCGAAGCCGATCCGCATGGAGGCGAAGGTCGCAAGCGCGGCGACCCTCATTTCCTCGAGCCGGCGCGTCATCGCGCGGCTGCCCCCGTTGCCGTCGTCGTCGTCGGCCTCGTCGTCGTCGAAGGAGTCGACATCCTCTTCGGCCACGTAGTCGTCGGCCTCGCCGGCGACCACGAAGCCGTCGACCAGGGCCGAGATGTCGATCTCGCCGGCAGCCAGCTTGTCACCGTAGGCCAGTACGTCGGCCATGACCGACGGCGATGCGGAAATCGCGAACATCATGGCTTGCCGGCCGCCTTCGATGCGCTTGGCGATCTCGATCTCGCCTTCTCGCGTCAGCAGCTCGAAGGCACCCATCTCGCGCATGTACATGCGCACCGGGTCGGTCGTGCGGCCGAACTCCGAGTCGACCGTCGACAGCGCAGCTTCGGCCGCCTCCTGGGCCTCTTCTTCGGTCGCGGTGGCGCCCGTGCCGCCGGCCACCAGCAGCGTGGCTGCATCGGGCGGCTGCTCGTAGACCGCGATGCCCATGTCGTTGAGCATCTTGACGATGGACTCGATGACCTCGGCGTCCATCAGCTTTTCGGGCAGATGGTCGTTGATCTCCTGCTGGATCAGGAAACCGCGCGTCTTGCCCATCTTGACCAGCGCCGTCAGCTCGCTGCGGCGCTGGTCGGACTCTGCCTGGGTCAGGGTGGTCACGTCCAGGCCGAACTCGCGGATCAACGCCTTTTGCTTGGACTTGGGCACCTTCATGCGCAACGGCTTGGCCGTCGGTTCGGTGGGGTCGAGTTCAGCCTCGTTGGCGCTGACGGGCGGCAGCGGCGGCGGTGCTGTCGCCACCGCCAGCGGCAAAACAGGCGCGATGACAGCCGCCGGCGCGGTGCTGTGCGCAGGGACCTTGGCTGGTCCGGGCTCGGTCTGCACAGGCTGCGTCGCGCGGCCACGCCGGGTCGACGCGGAAGCCGTTTTCTTGGGAGGGACGATGGTCTTGTCGGTCATGCGATTCCAGAGCGGTTGGGCGGGCCGAGATGCTTGCGAACTGCCGCAATCAGGCGCGGACGGGCCGAAAGCAGCATTGGGCCTGATGACAGCCGGTTGTCCAACGCCCACGGCACCGAATTTTGGCCATATGGGGCCGGTGCGGCGAATTGAAAGACGGCCAGCGGCCGGCCGATGCTTGCGCTCGTGCTTGGCGCAACCGCTTACCACTCGTCATGGCTTGTTCCGAGACCGGATGTAAGGACTGCCGTTTCGGCTCACGAATGCTGGATCTGCAGCCGTTGAACGCGCACCATTGAGCGGTCCAACCAATCCGAGGAGACACCGATGCCAACGACGACGACGATGCCCAGGCCCGCGGCCCGGCGCGCCCGGGCCTGAACGCCATGTTGACCGAGATCGCTTCCGCACCGCCCAGGCAGCGCCCGGCCGCCCTGGCCCGAGGCGGCTGGATGCAGCGCGAGCAGCCTGCGCTGGGCAAGTCAGTCATGGTGCAGCTGTGGGCCGAGGACCGCACACGTGGGGTTGCCGCGATGGCCGCAGTGATGGCCGAGATGCAGCGCATCGAGCGTCGCTACAGCGCCCAGCGCGCTGACTCCGAGGTCTGCCTGGTCAACGCCGGCGCGACCACGCAAGCCGTGCGCATCTCCGACGAGTTCTTCCAGCTGCTGGCGCGGGCGCAGGAGTACTCGCGCCTGTCGTCAGGTGCCTTCGACATCACCTGCGCCGCCGCCGGTGCGCTTTACGACTACGGCGCCGGCGAGCTGCCCGACGACATCAGCCTGGCGCGAGCGGTGCAGTCCATCGGCTGGCGCCACCTGCTGCTCGACCCGATGACGCCGTCGTTGCGCTTCGCCCGCCCTGGCGTGCGCATCGATCTCGGTGGCTTCGCCAGGGGTCATGCATTGGACCGCTGCTGCGCACTGTTGCGGCGGCACGGGATCGGGAACGCCATCGTCTGTGCAGGAGGCGAAAGCCGCTTGCTTGGCGACCGCCGCGGCCAGCCCTGGACGATCGCCATCCGCGACCCGCGCCACGCCGATTCCGTGCTGGCCATGCTGCCACTGCAGGACGTGGCGGTATCGACGTCGGCAGACCACGAGCGCTGCTTCGAGCGCGACGGCGCGCGCCATCACCCCGTGCTCGACCCACGCAGCGGGCGCTCACCGTCGCACATCCGCAGCGTGACCGTCGTTGCGGCCGACGGTCTGACGGCGCAGGCGCTGGGCAAGGCAGTGTTCGTGCTCGGCGTCGAGCGCGGGCTGCGCCTGGTCGAGCAGCAGGCCGGCGTGGAGGCGGTGCTGATCGACGCCGACGGCCGCATGCACGGCAGCAGCGGCGTCGAGGCCCTGCAGGCTGCGGCCACGGGGCTGCCGGCTGAGCAGCGCTCGCGCGCCTGAGTGGGCTGAGTGGCCTGAGTGCGGTCAGCGGCGCCGCCGCTTGGCTGCCGGCGTGGCGCGGCTGCCGCTGCGCGCCCACAATCGACCGCATGACGGAGCAACCCACACCGGCCCAGGCCCAGGCCGTGCTCGACTTCTGGTTCGGACCCGACGACCGCGCGCGTGAGGAGTGGTTCCGCAAGGACCCTGCGTTCGACGCGCTGATCCGGCAGCGTTTCGGCGCGCTGATCGAACGCGCCCTGGGCGGTGAAATCGATGCCTGGGCCGCTGCGCCGCAGGCTGCGCTGGCGCGCATCGTGCTGCTCGACCAGTTCACGCGCAACGCCTGGCGCGACACGCCGCGCGCCTTTGCCGGTGACGCACTGGCCTTGCAGGCGGCGCGCGCGATGGTGGCCCGGGGCTCGGACCGACGGCTTTCAGCCCGGCAGCGAGGGTTTGTCTACCTGCCGTTCGAACATGCCGAGAACGCGCAGGCGCAGCATGAGTCGCTGCAGCACTTCGGCACCTTGGCGGCCGAGCATCCGGACCTGGCCGACCTGCTGCTGTGGGCGAAAAAGCACCAGGCGATCATCGAGCGCTTCGGGCGCTATCCGCACCGCAACGCGATCCTCGGGCGGGCCAGCACCGATGAGGAACTGGTATTCCTGTGCGAGCCTGGCTCGCGCTTCTAGCCGTGAAGTCGGCAGCCGCCGCGAGGGTCGGCGGACTGGCCCGCCGGGGGCTTTGAAAGTGCTGTCCCTGGGCGGCGACCGATGTCGCTGGAATGCAAACGGAGTCTCGTGCGTAACTACTCCCTGCGCGCTACTCGCGTCCACCGAACCACTCCAGGAGACCCTCATGCAACGCAGAACCCTTGCTTCCCTGGCCGCCGGCCTGGCCTTGTGCGGGCTGGCCGCCAGCGCACTGGCCCAGGTGCCGCAATACGGTGCCAATGTCACGCACGAGCAGGCGCGCAAGGCGCTGGCGGCGGCGATCGCCGATGTGCGCAAGCAGAACCTGCCGCCGATGGCGGTGGCGGTGGTCGACACCGCAGGCCAGCTGGTGGCGTTCGAACGCATGGACAACACCCAGACCGGCAGCACGCTGGTGGCGCAGGACAAGGCCGTCTCGGCAGCCATGTTCCGCCGTCCGACCAAGGTCTTCCAGGATGTGTTGGCTGGCGGCGGCGTGGGCTTGCGCATCCTGATGCTGCGCGGCGCCAATGCAGTCGAAGGTGGGCTGCCCCTGGTCGTCGACGGCAAGATCATCGGCGGCATCGGGGTCTCGGGTGGCTCGTCCGAGCAGGACGGCGTGGTGGCCAAGGCCGGCGTCGAGGCGGTCGGCAAGTAGCCCGGGCGGCGCCGGCTCGGTCGCTCAGCCTCTCAGGTGATCACGCTCGGCGCGTCGCGCCCGCTGCGCTGCCGGATGCCGGCCAGGCGGTCGGCCAGCGCGATCAGGTCGACCAGCGCGGCCTGCGTCGGCAGTCGGTGGCGCGACGGATCGCCCTCGAAGCGTTCGATGTAGACGCGCAGCGTGGCCCCCGAGGTGCCGGAGCCCGAGAGCCGGTAGACGATGCGCGAAGCGTCGGCGAACACGATGCGCAGGCCCTGGTTGTTCGACGTTGAACTTGATGCCGAAGTCGCCGTCGGGCCCGCCGGGGTTGTGGCTGGCCGACAGGATGAGCCCGCCGAAGGCGCCATGCTGGCGGATCACGCAGAGCTCGCCGCCGGGGTCGACAAGATGCCGTCCTGGCCCACCAGCATGCGCGCAAAACCGTTCGCCGCCGCCATGCGCACGACGGTCTGGATCGCCTGCAGGTTGTAGTAGCGGCCCTTGCCGCCGAGCACCAGTGTCAGCCCGCCGAAGCCGGCATCGGGTCGCACCGCATCGAACACCGATTGCACGAAGTTCGCCAGGTAGTGGCCGGCGGCGAACTCGGCCACCTTCTTGCGCAGCCCGCTGGTGCCGGGTTTCATGCCGTCGATCGGGGTGGTGGCGATGGTCAGGTTCATCGGGTTTCCCTTGCCGTGCTTGACCACATGCTTTCAGCCACTCTCAGCCCGGCCAGGTGAAGATCACCGTGGCCAGCGGTGGCAGTGACAGCTGCAGCGAATACGGCCGCCCCGACCACGGCAGGGGCTCGGCCGTGATCTCGCCGAACGGGGGGCCGACGTTACTGCCGCCGTAGTGTTCGGAATCGGTGTTGATGCGCTCGCGATAGGCACCCGCATGCGGCACACCGATGCGGTAGTCGCGCTGCACCGAGGGCGTGAAGTTGCAGACCACCACCACCAGTGCGCCGGGGTCCTCACCGCGGCGGATGAAGCTGATCACGCTGCGCTCGGCGTCTTCGTGATCGATCCATTCGAAACCGTCGGCCGTGAAGTCGCGCTGGTACAGCGCCGGCGTCGATCGGTAGAGCGCGTTCAGGTCCTGCAGCAGGCGCTGCACGCCGGCGTGGGCCGGGTTCTGCAGCAGATGCCAGTCCAGGCTCTGCTCGTGGTTCCACTCGGCGCCCTGCGCGAACTCGCAGCCCATGAAGAGCAGCTTCTTGCCCGGGTGGCCCCACATGAAGCCGAGGTAGGCGCGCAGGTTGGCAAACTGCTGCCAGCCGTCGCCCGGCATCCTGGCCAGCAGCGAGCCCTTGCCATGCACGACCTCGTCGTGCGAGATCGGCAGCACGAAGTTCTCGTTGAAGGCATAGACCAGCGCGAAGGTGATCTCGTGCTGGTGGTACTTGCGGTGCACCGGGTCGCGCGCCATGTACGCCAGCGTGTCGTGCATCCAGCCCATGTTCCACTTGTAGTGGAAGCCCAGGCCGCCGGCGTAGGTGGGGCGCGACACGGCCGCATAGGCGGTCGATTCCTCGGCCAGCGTCACCGCCTGCGGACGCTCGATGCCGACGACCTCGTTCATGCGCTTGAGGAATGCGATGGCTTCGAGGTTCTCGCGCCCGCCGTTCACGTTGGGCACCCATTGGCCGGCCTTGCGGCTGTAGTCGCGATACAGCATCGAGGCCACGGCATCGACGCGCAGGCCGTCGATGCCGTAGCGCTCGAGCCAGTACAGCGCGTTGCCGACCAGGAAGTTGCGCACCTCCGTGCGGCCCAGGTTGTAGATCAGCGTGTTCCAGTCCTGGTGAAAGCCTTCGCGCGGGTCGGCGTACTCGTACAGATGCGTGCCGTCGAAGTTGGCCAGGCCATGCTCGTCGGTCGGAAAGTGCGCCGGCACCCAATCGAGGATCAGGCCCAGGCCCTGGTCATGGCAGCGGTCGACGAAGCGGCGAAAGCCCGCCGGGTCGCCAAAGCGCGAAGTCGGCGCGTACAGGCCGATCGGCTGGTAGCCCCAGCTGCCATCGAACGGGTGTTCGGTGACCGGCAGCAGCTCGAGGTGGGTGAAGCCCATCTCGCGCGTATAGGACACGAGCTGGTCGGCCAGTTCGTCCCAGTCGAGCCAGCGGTTGCCGTCCTTGCGCCGCCACGAGCCGAGGTGCACCTCGTAGATGCTCATCGGTGCGTCGAGTGCGTTGGCGCGCCGGCGCGCAGCCGACGCTGCGATCGCCGGCGGCATGCGCGCCACCACGCTGGCTCTGGCCGGGCGCAGTTCCGATTGCAGCGCATAGGGGTCGGCCTTGTGCGGCAACAGCTGGCCGCTGCTGGACCGGATTTCGTACTTGTAGCGGCTGCCGGCGCGCACGCCAGGCAGGAAGATCTCCCAGACCCCGCATTCGCGCCGCAGCCGCATCGGGTGGCGGCGCCCGTCCCACAGGTTGAAGTCACCGACGACGCTGACGCGCGACGCGTTCGGCGCCCAGACCGCAAACGAGGTCCCGGTCACGCCGAGCAGTTCGCGCTCGCTGGCGCCCAACACCTCGTAGGGGCGCAGATGGGTGCCTTCGGCCATCAGCCAGACATCGAGCTCGCCGAGCACCGGCGGGAAGCGGTAGGGGTCGTCGAGCAGCGCGACGGTGCCGCCCTGCCAGCGCACCCGCAGGCGGTAGTCAGCCAGCGCGGCGGTGTCGACCTGGCCTTCGAAGAAGCCGTCGGCGTGGCGCAATGTCAGAGCGCCGATCACGCGGCTGCCGTCGGCGCTGCAGGCCTCGACTTCGGCCGCTGCGGGCACGAAGGCGCGCAGCCAGCAGCGCGCCGGCGTGCTGCCGTCGGCATGCGGGCCGAGCACGGCAAAGGGGTCGCCGTGCGCCGCGGTGCGGATCAAGTCGATGCTGTCGTCGTCGATCATGGGCGGCTCCTGTCGGGCCTGGTTGATGGCACGCTGCGCTACGGCGCCCAGCCTGCGCCAGGCAAGGCTGGTGACTGCTGCGCGATGATGACGCAGACGGGGACCGCCACCGACCTGGTGCCGCTCGGCGGCCGGCGATGGCGGGCGCAAGCAGGCAATGATGGGGCGGCTTCACGCGCTGTGCTGCATCAGGTGCGCCGGCGTGGCTGCCACGTCGGCGTCGCCGGCCAGGCCGGGGACAGTCAGGCTTGTTCGAGTTATGTAGTTTTGCTACCTTCCGAGGACTGGGCAGGTGCGGTCCGAAAGCGGCCCGGCGCTTGCCTGTCATGCTGTCCATCGCCTTGCCTTCTTCTTCTCCTGCTGCTGCTGCAGCCACTCGTGTCTGATCGGTCGCTGTCCTCCGAGCCTTGCCCGACCCTGCCGTCGCCGCCGGAGTCGTATCCACGCCTGCTGGCCGACATCGGCGGCAGCAACGCACGCTTCGCCTGGCTGACCCGGCCGGGCGACGCACCGGCCCATCTGCAGACCTTGCCGGTGCCGTCGCATGCCGGCCCGGCCGAAGCCGTCGCGGCCTACCTGCAGGCGCTGGCGTTGCGGCTGGGCGCGGACTGGCGCGCGCCACGCCGGGCAGCGTTTGCAGTGGCCACCGCGGTGCGCGGGGATCGTGTGGTCATCACCAACAGCAGCTGGGACTTCTCACGCGAGGCTGTTCGCCAGGCGCTCGGGCTGGACGCGCTGGTGATCGTGAACGACTTCGAGGCGCTGGCGCTGTCGTTGCCGCAACTGGCCCCCAGCCAGTGGCGCGCCCACCCGCAGCCGGCGCTGCTGCCGATGGCCGGCGCCCCGATCGGGACGCTGCTGGCGGTGGTCGGCCCTGGCACGGGGCTGGGCGTGGGCGCGGTGTTGCGCACCGCTGCTGGCTGGCAGGCCGTGCCGGGCGAGGGCGGCCATGTGACGCTGGCGGCAGCCGACGCGCTGGAGGCCGAAGCCATCGCGATCGTGCGCCGGCAATACCCGCATGTGTCGGCCGAGCGGCTGCTGTCGGGCATCGGTCTGCCGCTGCTGCATGCTGCGCTGGCCGAACTGCACGGCCGGCCGCCGCCGGCAGCGCTGGCCACCGAAGCCATCGTCGCCGCCGCGCTGCACGGCAACGATGCGCTGGCCATCGTCACGCTCGACCTGTTCTGCGCGCTGCTGGGCGGCTTTGCCGGCAACGTGGCGCTGACGCTCGGCGCTCGCGGCGGGCTGTTCATCGGCGGCGGCATCGTGCCGCGCTTTGCCGATCGTTTCTTCGACTCGGCGTTCCGTCACCGGTTCGAGGCCAAGGGGCGCTTTCACGACTACCTGGCTGCCGTGCCGACCGCGCTGATCACCGACACCCAGGCCGCGCTGACCGGCGCTGCCCTGGCCATCGACGCCATCGCCTGAAGCGGCTTCAGCGCTGGCACCGTCGCGCACCACCGTCAGCACGCGTCGCCCTGGCGGGCCTTGTCGCTGCTGCACGCGCCACCGAACCACCAACGGCCGGTTGCCGCCAGCCTGAACCAGAATCGCCGAATGAACCTCGACCAACGCGCCGCCGGCGTGCTGTTGCACGTCACCTCCTTGCCCGGCCCGCACGGCAGCGGAGACTTCGGCCCTTCGGCATACCACTTTGTCGACTGGCTGGCCGGCTGCGGGCAGCGGGTGTGGCAATGGCTGCCGACCACGCCGATCGGGCCGGGGGACTCGCCCTACCAGAGCGTATCGGCCTTCGCCGGCAGCCCGCTGATGGTGGCGCTGGAGCCGCTGGTGCTGGCCGGATGGCTGGCTGCGCCTGATCTGCCGGCCGACGGCTTCAACGCGCAGCGCGTCGAGTTCGCGCCCGTGTCGGCCTGGCGCATGGCGCAGTTGCGCAGCGCAGCCGCCGGCTTCCAGGCGCGGGCCACGGCCGCGGAGCGCGCCGAGTTCGGCGCCTGGTGCGCCGCCAACGCCGACTGGCTCGACGACTACGCGTTGTTCATGGCGCTGGAAACCGCGTTTTGCGGCCAACCCTGGTGGGACTGGAGCGACGCGCTGCGCCGGCGTGACGCCGCAGCGCTGACTGTCGCGCGCACCGGGCATGCGGCCGAGGTCGGCTTCTGGCGCTTCGTGCAATGGCTGTTCGACCGCCAATGCAGCGCGCTCAAGGCCTATGCCAACGGCAAGGGCATCAGCCTGCTCGGTGACCTGCCGATCTTCGTTGCGCATCACAGCGCCGACTGCTGGGCGCGGCCCGATCTGTACACGCTGGACGACGACTTCCAGCCCACGCTGGTGGCCGGCGTGCCGCCCGACGACCTCGGCCCGATGGGCCAGCGCTGGGGCAACCCGTTGGTTCGCTGGGAGCGCATGGCCGCCGAAGGCTGGGCCTGGTGGACGGCGCGCGTCAAGCGCATGCTGCATCAGGCCGATGCTTTTCGCATCGATCACTTCCGCGGCTTTGCCGGTTACTACGAGATCCCGGCCGAGAGCCCCGACGCCACGACCGGCCGCTGGCGCAAGGGCCCGGGCCAGCCGCTGTTTGACGCCATCGGTGCGGCGCTGGGCAAGCTGCCCATCATTGCCGAGGACCTGGGCTACATCACGCCCGACGTGCACGACTTGCGTCACGCATTGGGTTACCCGGGCATGAAGATCCTGCAGTTCGCCTTTGGTGGCGACGGCGAGCACGCGTACCTGCCGCACAATTTCGAGCGCGAAATGGTGGTCTACACCGGCACGCACGACAACGACACCGTGGTCGGCTGGTGGCAAGCCGCCCCGGAGCGCGAACGCCGCTTTGCCGGCTGCTACCTCGCCTGCGATGCAAACGACGTGCACTGGGCGATGATCCGCGCGGCCTACAGCTCGGTGGCGCGGCTGGCGGTGGTGCCGCTGCAGGACGTGCTGGGTCTGGGCAGCGAGCACCGCATGAACACGCCCGGCACGCTCGGCGGCAGCAACTGGACCTGGCGCTTCGACTGGGCCCGGCTCAGCGACGAGCCGGGGCGTGTGCTGGGCCTGCTCGCCGCGGCCAGCGGGCGCGGCAACTTCGCGCTGCTGGGCGTGGGCGTGCCGGAGAAGAGGCCGCCGCCGACCTCGTACTGACCGTCAACGCTGCTTCACGTCACCCGCAAAGAACGCGTTCAAGTCCTTGCCCGCCGCCGCGTCGGCAAAGCCGTCGAACCGACCCTGCTCGGCCAGCAGTTTCGCGGCCCGCAGGAAGCCACCCCAGGCCGCGCGCGCCAGCGCACCGCCGACGCTGATGCGGCG
>JANOJJ010000607.1:0-2863 GCA_031408155.1 Rubrivivax sp. | reverse complement strand
GGTGGCGCTGCGGCGCGTGCGCGCGCGCGGCTGGGGCCATGTGCTGTTCCACGGCGGCGTGCCCAGCGACGAGCGCGGCGCGCTGGTGGATCGGTTCAATGAAGACCCGGCCTGTCGCCTGTTCTTCTCCACGGATGCGGGCGGCGTGGGGCTGAATCTCCAGCATGCCGCGGCCACGGTCATCAACCTCGACCTGCCCTGGAACCCCGCCGTGCTCGAGCAGCGCATCGGCCGCGTGCACCGCATGGGACAGCGCCGCGGCGTGCAGGTGGTCAAGCTGGTGGCCCAGGGCAGCCTGGAAGAAGGCATGCTGTCGGTGCTGGCGTTCAAGCAGTCGCTGTTCGCCGGCGTGCTCGACGGCGGCGCGGCCGAGGTCTACCTGGGCGGCACCCGACTGTCGAGCTTCATGGAGAGCGTCGACGCGGTCACCGGGGCGATGGGCCAGGCCGAAACCGTGCCCGATGCGCCCACCGCCGAAGCCGACAGCGGCGTGCCGACACCGACCGCAGCGGCCACGGCCGCAGCCAGCGAGCCGTCGGCCCAGCCGCAGGCGACAGCGCCCGCCGCCGACCCCTGGGGCCCGTTGCTCGACGCCGGTTTGAAACTGATCGAGCAACTGCAGCTGGCCACGCCCGACGCGCCGTCACCCTGGGTCCAGGCCGACCCGGCCACCGGCCAGCGCCGGCTGGTGCTGCCGCTGCCCGAGCCCGACACGCTGCGCCGCCTGGCGCAGGGGTTGGCGGCCCTGGTGCACAAGGCGCGCCCCGAGTCGGACTGAATCCTTGACCCTCAATGCACCGTGCACACCATGCACGGATCGAACGAACGCACGATGTGCTGCACCGCCACCGGCGTCGCCTCGCCGGCTTGCACCGGGGCGCCGACCAGCGCCTGCTCGAGCGGGCCAGGGGTGCCGGCGGCGTCGCGCGGCGAGAAGTTCCAGCTCGTCGGGGCGACGATCTGGTAGTTGGCGATGCGCCCGCCTTCGATGCGCAGCCAATGGCCCAGCGCGCCGCGCGCGGCTTCGTTCAAGCCCACGCCTTCGCCTTCGGCCGGCAATTCGACGCGCACGGCAAACGGCTCGCGCGGCACCAGCGCCTGCAACCAGCCTTCCATCAGCGGCAGCAGGCGCAGCAGTTCGAGCAGGCGCGCGATGACCCGCGTGTAAACCGTTATGCCGTGGCGCCGTGCCAGGTCCGCCACCAGGGCCTGTCCGTCACACAGCTGGCGCGCCACGGCGCCGGTCTCGGCCACCTGGCCGGCCAGGCGCGGCGCCTTGTTCCAGCTGTAGGCGTCGGGCTTGTCGGGTTCGGGCCGGGTCAGGCCGTCGCGCGGGTGGCGTGGCGCACCCCCTTCGGCCAGCCAGGCGTGGGTGGCATCTTCGGCGATGCTGTCCAGATCCAGCGGCTGCAGACCGGACGCCAGCCACAGACCCGGTGCAAAGGCCGGGCGCTGCTCGGCATCGAAGAAGCCACCGAAACTCAGGCATCGGCCCGGGCTGCGGCCCAGGCTGGCCAGGCCGGTGTCGGCCGCGATGCGCAGGAACATCCGCAGGTCGCCCGCCATGCCGCCGTCGGCCCAGGCCTGCAGCGCGTCCTCGCTGTCGAGCGCCAGCAGCACATCGATCGAATCCCCGGCCAGCTGCCGTTCGACAAAGACGCGGAACTCGCGCAGCTTGGCCAGCAGCCGCAAGCGCTCGGCGGCTTCGATGGCACGGCTGCTGCCGCCGGGCTGCAGACTGTGCGTGTGCGGCCAGCGCCCGCCCAGGATGCCCATCAGCTCGAGCCAGCGCTGGCGCGCCGCCAGCGCAACGCGTGCGTGCTCGCCACCGGGCGCGGCAAAGCGGCGTCGCGCCTCGTCGAACCAGGCCCGGCCGGCGTACACGGGCCGCGTGAAGTCGGGCATGAAGAAGAGGTAGAAATGGGTCAGGTGATCGGCCGCGTTCTCGGTCGCGGCCATCAGGTTGAGCGCATGCGTTCCATTCGGCGGCGGGGTCGAACCGGCGGCATCGGCCAGCGCGCGCGCAGCGGCCAGCGACTGCGACACCGAGCAGATGCCGCAGATGCGCGGCACGATGACCAGCGCGTCGAGCGGGTCGCGGCCGACCAGCATCGGCTCGAAGCCGCGGTACATCGGGCTGACCACCTGCGCCGAGCGCACCTGGCCGGCGCTCACGTCGAGCCGCACTTCGAGGTCGCCCTCGACGCGGTTGAACGGGCCGACGATGAGCCGGGTCACTTCAACCTCGTGCTCTTTACCGCTGGCGGCAGCACCAGGTGATCCGCCACCGAGTTCAGCTTGACGCGGCGCGGCGTGGCGCTCTTGGACAGCGATGCCAGCGCGACGAACCAGGCCTTGGGCATGTCGGTTGGCAAACCGATCGGGATGCCGGCCAGCTTGGGCGTGCGGTGGTAGGCGTGGCCGGGATCCTGGAAACCGGGCTCGGTGCAGCTGATGCAGGCGTAGCCACCGCGCGTGCACGATCCTTCGCCGTTCCAGCGCCGGGTGTTGCAGTCGGCATGCGCCTGCGTGCCCTTGCAGCCCATGTGCTCCATCAGGCAACCCAGGTCCGACGGCTTTTCGGCGCTGGCCTTGAACTCGTAGTACTCGTTGCGCGCGCAGCCGTGGTGCACCAGCTGGTCAGCATAGAAGCGCGGCCGGGCCAGCGCGTCCAGGTCATCGGCGTACAACACGTCGGCGGCCAGCGCCATCAGGCTGTCGATGACCCATCCGGGGTGGGTCGGACAGCCGGCCACATTGACCACCGGCAGGCCGCTCGACGATCGAAAGCCCGCGCCCAGCAGGCCGCCGTGCGATGCGTTGGTGTACTGCAGGCCGCAGGCCTCGGTGGCGTTGGCGCCAG
>JANOJJ010000576.1:0-14695 GCA_031408155.1 Rubrivivax sp. | reverse complement strand
CGTACCGGTCTTTCAGTGCGGCGGCGCGCTGCGCCGCGGGGCGGGCGTTCACCGCGTCGAACAGTCGCTTGACGTGGGGGATCTGCTCCCAGGCTTCGGCGCCGAGCGCAAATGGCACGGCGCGGGCCCAGCCCCACACGGCCATGTCCAGCAGCGTGTAGCGGCCGCTCACCATCCACGGCCGGTCTGCCAGCTGCGCGTTCAGGATCTTCCAGTGGCGCCAGGCTTCGAAGTCGTAGCGGTTCAGCGCATAGGGGACGGGCTCGGGGGCATAGTGCTTGAAGTGAACGCACTGCCCGGTAAACGGACCGATGCCCGAGGCCGTGAACATCAGCCATGACAGCATCGGCCCGCGGTCTTCGGGCGCAGGCAGGAACTGGCCGGACTTCTCCGCCAGGTAGAGCAGGATCGCGCTGCTGTCGAACACGGTGGTCGCGCCGTCCACGATCACCGGCACCTTGGCGTTGGGATTGAGCGCGCTGAAGGCCGGGGCATGCTGCTCGCCCTTGCGCGTGTCCACCGGAACGGCCTCGTAGGGCAGGCCGGCCTCCTCGAGGAACAGGGCCACCTTCATCGGGTTGGGGGCGAGCGAGAAGTAGAACTTCAGCATGGCGGGTCCTGGGTCTGGAGCTGGGGTGCCGGCCATTGTGACCGGCCAGGAGTAGGGGCGAGCGTGTTTGCCCACGGTTGGCCGTGCCGGGCGCAGCAACCCGGCACTGGCTTCGTCGATGCTGCGCTCGCGGTCTGATCCAGCGCGTGCCGACGGGTCGGCGCCCGAGAGCAGGCCCAACTCGGCCAGCGCAACGAGCGGCTGCGGCTGCGCCGCATCGAGGTCGAAGAACAGAGGCCTGGTTGGCGACAATGACCTTGGCCAGCCGGCGCGCGCTGCCCAGTCTGCTGTGACCGCGCTGGATGCACGTGCACATCAGCGCCGACGAGCCAGCGCCCTTGATGCGCTCGAACAGGTACACGCCTAACTGGCGTAACGAACGCACCGGCTGCACGGCCGACGGCAGCGCAGCGGCGGCGGCCCGCAGTCAATGCGCCAGCCAGGCGTCGATGACCTCGGTCCGGATCTCGAGGATGCGGGTGGCGATGATCTTGACCTTGGCGCGCAAGGTGGCGTTTCGTTCGCCCTCGAGCGAGATGCTGGCTTGCTTGAGGGCCTCGATGCGCTGGTGCCACGGGGCCTGGGTGGCTGGAATGCGGGCCGGCTGGATCGCCGCCAGATGGGGGTCGGTCAGGATGAAGAAGTGGCGGTCCTTGTCGCCCAGCAGCGGCACGATCGCCGGGTTCTGGCTGAACTTGGTGTACTCGTGCAGGCACCAGTTGTGCGGCGGCTCACGGTCGAAGGTGAGCGGTTCGATCAGCTGCACGAATGCGAAGGCGCGCGTGCAGTAGGTGTCGATCTCTTCCTGCACGCGCTCGCCGGTGCGCAGTTCGTCCTCGGCGAAGAACCCGCTCAGCCCCTGGTAGCGCCGCAGGTGGCGTGAAATCACGCGCGCCAGATGGTTGAGCTTGAGGTCGCCACCCTTCGGAAAGACGCCCAGGCTGCTGACGATCAGGCGCCTGAACTGCTGGTTGGTGGCCCCGGCATCGCGGTCGGTGTACGACACGAAGAAGTCGCGCCAGTCGAGGATCTTCGCCTTCTGGTCGTACAGCCGCTGCAGATCGGCCGGCCAGCCGCGCCTGAGCAGCGCTTCGACCAGCCGACGCGTCACGCCGAGCTTGCTCTCGGGTTCGCCGTCGTCGAGCATGCGGCGCAGCAGGCGCACGCTTTCGTAGACCTGCGCCTGAGCCTCGGCGTGCCGCGTGGCCAGGTTGCGCACGATCACGGCGCAGCCGCTGACCAGTCCGAAGGCCTGGGTGTAGTCCGGGATCTCGAACAGCCGCTCGCGGTCGGCGACGTTGAAATGCTTCAGCAGCACGGCGCCGTCGCTCTCGATGGCGCTGGCCTCGTGCCGGGTGTAGAGCTCGATCAGTTCGTCGACGACATCCATGACACGACTCCGCGACGCGCTCAGTTGCGCCCTGCGAGCAGAACAACGAGTGCGACCAGCACTGCAAGCAGCAGCAGCAGCGCCGCGCGCTGCAGCCGGGCCGAGCGCACGCGCTCACCGGCCTCGGCCAGCGCAGCGCGCATCGAGCCGAGCTCCTGCGCCGACTGCGCCGCCAGCCGCTGCGCCGCCTCCTGCGCCTGCAGCCGGTCGTGCAGCATGCGGTTCTCGCGCTCGAGTTCCTCTTGCGACAAGCGGGCCTGGCGCGACTGTTCGACCTTGTCGATGTACAGCAACTGTTGCTCGATCAGTTCGAGCCGGTGCTCCTCGTCGTCGTTGCGCGTGGGCTGGTCGGCCAGGGCCTTGCCTTCGGCCTGCAGGTCGCCCTTGAACGGGCGCAGGGCGTCGAAGTGCGCGAAGCTGGCGTCGGGGCTTTCGATCTCGAACACCTTGCGGTAGATGTCCTCGGTCTGCCAGCCGATGAAGTCGTTGGGGAACTGCACCAGCGTGAAGCCGCGCTGCGGATCCTTGCGCAGCACCGACACCTCGTCCTCTAGGCAACCGGCGACGACGATCGGGTTGTGTGCCGTCAGGATGAACTGCACGGCCGGGAACCGGTCGCGCAGGATCGCCACCAGCTTGTGCTGCCACACCGGGTGCAGGTGGGCGTCGACCTCGTCGATGATGACGATGCCGGTGCGCTTGCACACCTCGGGCATGCCTTCCTGTCGCAGCGACTTGAGGAAGTCGTAGACCAGCCCGATCAGGGCGATCACCGACGCCGTGCCTTGCGACGCCTTCTGGATCGGCAGCGCACGGCCTTCGCTGCCCTCGGTCTGCACGTACAGCGTGAACCGGTTGCGCCCCTCGCGTGCCACGCGATCGAAGGCGAAGCTCTGGTCGGTCAGCTCGCGCACCACGTCGCGGATGAGCACGAACTGCTCGCCCTCGAAGCGGCCGTCAGCTTCGACGCCGTCCAGGCACAGGCCGTAGAGCAAGGTCTGGATCATGTTCTCGTAGGGCTGCTCCTCGAGGAAGTGCCAGGCGCCGTGGCGCGCCAGGTCGGCGCGGTCACTGCTGTCGGTGGCGCGGTCCTGCACCGCTGCGATCGTGGTCACCGACCGGTTGATGAACCGCGTGTCGGGAATCGCGAGCACCGGCACGCGGCCGACGGCGTCCTGCTCGTCGAAGAAATGCTCGGCGTAGCGGATGCCGGCTTCGCGAGCGTCGCGCACGATCTCGAGCGACGCCGCACCGTCGCCCAGGATGTCGCGCGCGGCTTCGTCGCTGTACTGCAGCAGCGCGACCAGTCCGCGCAGCAGGTAGGTCTTGCCGAAGCCGTTGCGCCCGAGCAGCACGTTGATGCCGGGCTGCAGGTTCCAGGCCAGGCTGCGGTAGAACGCCGTGCCCTCGAACTCGACATGTTCGACCCTGGTGCGGCTGCGCAGGTTTTGCTGGAACAGGCTCTCGGTGCGCCGCTCGGCGCTGAGCTGCGACTCCTTGTAGACCCGGGTCTGGTCGGCGTCGCTGGGCGCGCTGTCGACGAAGCGGCGCACGGCGTCGAGCAGCCGCCTGAGGCCGGCGAAGTCGGGGTCGCCCTTCCAGCGGCTCAGATCCGCCGTCTGGATGCTCCTGAACGGCAGCGGGATGTCCACCGGTTCGAGCAGGACCGGAAGCAAGGCGTTGCGCCGCCGACCCATGTCCGCCTCCTCCTGCACCCACTTGCTTTGCACCGAGGTCGCGCTCCACAGCACCACGACGCAGCAAGCGGCCGACGCCGCTTCGAACATGTAGTCGGCAAAGCTCGCGCCGATGGGGATCGATTCGACGTCCCACCAGACCGAGAACCGCGCCCGGACGAGCGCCTCGATCAGGGGTTCGGCCGCCGCCCTGTCCTGGCGGCTGTAGGCGAGGAAGACGTCGAAGCGTTGGCTGGCGGCAATCACGGTGGCCGATCTTTCGATTCGAGTGGCCACCCGGTGTGGCCGGGTCCGATCTTCGCACCGGCGGTGCCTGGCGCGCCAGCTGCTGTCGGGGTCAATAAGGCCAGGCAGATGCTGATGCGCGGCCTCTGATCAACAGCAGGCGGCGCGCTCGTTGAAGGAAAAATGCGTGCCCAGGTTCATCGGGTCTCGAGGGCCTTGTGCGCCCTGCAGTGGCGCCGCCGCACTATCGCCAGGGCCACTGTGGCGAGCACGATCAGCGCCGGCAGCGTGGGCTCGTCGACGTTCACCGCACCGGCATGTCCGATCAGGCTGAAGGCCACGGCGTCGGCATCCGACAGATGCGCAAAGTGCCGGCAAGCCATTGACCCCCCGCATGAGGATGTTGACGCACCACGGGTTGGCAATGCACTGGACTCATCGAGCCAGCCGGGTGCTGCCGATGCGGCCCAGCTCGCGCTGGACGCGTCGCATGAAGTTTATGGACGGCAGGTGACGACACCCGTGCTGACCATTCGCACCTTCCTGGCGCTGGCGCAAGTCAGCCAAGGTCAGCTCGAAGACGGCCTCGGAGAAATCGACAGGCGCAGGCGCTGCCACTGCTGGATGAAGCGAAGACTCTGCTCGGCGGCGTCGCCGGGCCCTCTAACCCGCGCACGCTGCGGGCCATTTCGGTTCATGCCGGGCAGCTTGCCGAAGCCGGCCGGCCGGTCGAATCCGATGCCGAGTTTCGCGCCTTGGAGCCGGCCGCCTGGTCGGCATCGGATCGTGCAGCGCATGAGGGTCGGTTGGCCGTGCTTCGCGCAAGTCCTACACTGCGCCATGGCTGCACAAGAAGACCGCCTGGCGCTCGTTGACGTGAGCGACCTCATCCGGGTCGGTGAGCCTTTGCCCTTCAAGGTACTCGATGAGCTGGGTCGCTTGCTGCTCAACGAAGGGCAGGTGATCTTCGGCAAGCACCAGATGGAGGTGCTGATCGAGCGTGGGGCCTGGGTTCACCGCAAGCTGGTCGAGCAGCGACGGGCTCTGGAAACCGGTGCCGTTGCCGTTGCCCCGGCGGTAGTGCGGACGCTGACGCTGTTCGATCGTTGGGAGCGAGCCTGTTGGAACCTGGACTTGGTGCTGCGCCGAACGCTCAAGGGTCTGGCCGGCGCGGCCGACTGGTCGACATTGGTGGCCGACCTGGTGGCGCTGGTCGACCGCGATGTCGACATTGCAACCTTCCTCGCCGTGCACCAGGACGACCGGCGTTTTGCCCTCTACCCGCTATCCCACTCACTGCGCGCAGCGCTGCTGAGCCTGCTCGCCGCTCGCCAGGCCGGTTGGCTGCCGGAGCGCCAGCGCAGCGTGGTGGGCGCGGCCCTGGCGATGAACGTGGCCATCCTCGATGTGCAGGCGCATATGGCCGAGCAGAACGAACCCCCGACCCAACGCCAGCTCGGACAGATCCGGGCTCATCCACTGCAAGGCGAGCAACTGCTGCGCGCTGCCGGAGTGACCGATGCCACCTGGCTGCGGACCGTGGCCGAACACCACGAGCGGGTTGACGGCGGCGGCTATCCGCGCGGCAGCACCGAGGTGTGCGACGAGGCACGGGTGCTGCGCATGGCCGACGTATACATGGCCAAGATCACGCCGCGCGCCATGCGAGCGGGGCTGGCGCCCATGATGGCCTCGCGGCAACTGTTCCAGCAGGAGCCGGGTTCGTCGTTGGCAATGGCGCTCATCAAGTCCATCGGCGTTCATCCGCCGGGCTGCCTGGTTCAGCTCGCGAGCGGTGAAGTGGCGGTGGTCACGCACCGCGGCGCCGGCCACCTGTCACCGATGGTGTGCACGCTGAGCGACCGCAAGGGCAAGCCGACCATCAACTCGCAGGCGCTCGACAGCGCCGATCCGGCGCATGCGATCACCGGGCCCTGTGCCGACCCCTCGGCCTTTGCGCGGGTGTTGCCCGAGCGGGTATACGGGTTGGTGTAGGGCTGGCGCTGACGACAGGCGGCCGCGGTACGGCGCCCTCGGCGTGATGGTCCGGTCTTTGGCCACGCCGGGCCGGTGGCCGGAATCGACTCCGACCGGCGCGTCGAAGGTGTTGCGATGCCGACCGTCCAAGTCGCTGCCAGCAGGCATCCTGGACGGCACGACCGGCGAATCCGTCCAATGCCGCCGATCGGGAGCGACTTGACCCGGCGCATGGCCTGGCCGATGCTCGCTGGCGGATGCGGTGTCGATGCCGGCCTTGCCCGGCGTCATCGTTGCAACCGTGTTGCAGGTCCGGTGCCGGGCATCGGCCATGCCGTCGACCAGTGCCCGGCACGCCGGCAGGGCTGGTCGACTGATTGAGGATCGATGGACAACGGTATCAACTTCTGCAGCAGTCGAGACGGGACCCGCATCGCATGGATCCGGGAGGGCCAGGGTCCACCGTTGATGCGCATCCCGACCTGGCCGATGCACCTGGAGTTCGACCGCAGCAACCCGGTGTCGGCGCCCTGGAACGAGGCGCTGGCCCGTCGATACACGGTGATCCGGTTCGATATGCGCGGCACCGGGCTGTCCGACCGTGAGGTCGCGAACGTCGACTTCGAGAGCTGGGTCGAGGACCTCGCGGCCGTGGCCGATGCCGCCGGGCTGGACCGTTTCGCCTTGATCGGCCACTCCCAGGGGGCAGCCATGGGCGCGGCCTACGCCGCCAGCCACCCGCAGCGGATCAGCCGCCTGATTCTGTGCGGCGCCTATGCCCGCGGCCGTGTGCTGCGCGCGCGCAGCCAGGCCGATCGCGAGCGCATCACGGCCTTCATCCAGTTGATCCGCGTCGGCTGGAACTCCCCCGAACCGGTGTTCCGGCATGTCTTCTCGTCGCTCTTCCTGCCCGACGCGACGCCGGCGCATCTGGACGCCTGGGACCGTCTGCAGGCCGTATCGACGTCGACTGAAATGGCGGTGCGCATCGTCGGCGTGGTCGACCGGATGGACCTGCGTGGCCCGGCGCAGCATGTGCGCGTGCCGACGCTCGTGTTCCACGCCGCCGAAGACGCCCGCGTGCCGCTGGAAGAAGGGCGGCTGTTGGCCGGCCTGGTGCCCGCTGCGCAGTTCGTCATCCTGCCCAGCCGCAACCACATCTGGCTGCCGCACGAAGCCTGCTGGAACGCGTTCCTCGAGCGGGTTGACGAGTTCCTGGCGCGACCGGCGGCGCAGCCGGCCGGCCCCGTGCCGGCCTCGCCGTTGGGCGACGAACTGACCCCGCGCGAGCGCGAGGTGCTCGAACTGATCGCACGCGGACAGTCCAACGGCGAGATCAGCAGCGAGCTCGGCATCAGCCCGCACACGCTGCGCAACCACGTCGCGCGCATCTTCGCCAAGCTGCGCGTCCCGAACCGCGCGCAGGCCATCGTCAGGGCGCGCAACGCCGGATTCGGGCGCGAGTCGTAGTACCGCGCTACCGCTGGCGCTCCGTGTGCAGCGGCGTTTCCGGTCGGCACTGGTAGCACGCGCTCACGACGGCCGGGTCCGCGGCGCCCAGGATTCATGGCACAGGGCACCTCCGGCCTGTGACCACACGAGCAGAACACCGCGCAGACCCGAAGCGGATCCAGCCGGGTCAGCTATTCAACGGATTGGAAGCGAGCCATGAAGCAGAAGATTTCGTTGCTGCTGCCGATTCGCAGCTACGCGAAGCGGGCAGGCAATCCGACTCGGCCGAATGGTCTGAGCTGGATTCGGTTGCAGGCCGGGAGGAACATACGGTCACGAGTCGGCCCCTGGTGTCGGGGCCTTTCGACCTCTTGGGTTGAGCCTCGCTGAGGCAGATTGTTGGTGTGGAAGGAATATCAATGGGTCGAGAAAAACAGGTTTCCGCCACTGACTTCACGCCGCGCCCGGTGTTTGTCCGGCGTGCCAGTTCGTCCGTCCGGCGGGGCGACCAGTTCATTTACTCGAGCGGGGTTTTGTTGGTTGCATTCAATCCTCGTTTTGACGACTTTGTCGCCAGCGTGGCTTACGAACTCCGAACCAAGATCGTCTATCGGACGGACAACGGCAAGTTTGCCCGTGGCTTGGTCCGGGCATCGAGCGAACTCGAAGCCATACACCAGGCCTACCTGGCGTCGGCACTGGCCGACGGGGGGGACATCCGACTGGTGGCCCATTTCTACCGCCGCCAGGACCCCCGCGCATTCAATCGCTGGATGATGAGTATCCGTTTCACTTCACCCGACTGGCATTTCTTTGAAGAGGAGACCGTCAAGGCGGATGCGATTCGGGTGCAGCAGGGTCAAGCTCGGAAGATGGAGCTGGTGCTGGGCTGCGCCGCCTTGTTGACCGCTGACATCGCGGGGGAGCCTGGCAAGCGGATCCGGCGAATCATCGATCTGGCGGATCGTGTTGGGTATCCGGCCAACCTGCAGTTGTGGTACTACAACCGAGAGTTGCTGCGCGATTACTTGAGCTGGAGGACGTCCGATCCTGAACGCAAGCGGTGGGCACAGGCCACTGGCGGCAGATTACCGTTCGATGGTTATGTATCCGGGCGAGGAAACTGGAGAGTATTTCCATTTCAAGGTATCTTCAAGCAATACTCTGAATTGGATCCATTGAATTGCAGTGCAGGCTTGAAAAAGCATTTTATCGTGCTCGACGACTATATGTTCGATTCTCTGGAGAACAAGGTCAAGGGTGAACTTGCACGAACGGCTCCTCTGCGCAGTGAACTGAGTAAATTCGGGGGTGGCGACAGCGTCGTGCATGGGTCGCTGGCAGAGATCTTCTTCCGTCATCTCGGGGCCCTGCAAGCCTCGCCGAATCACTTGTATTCGGCCTACAAGTAGGCTGCCGCACTGCGCCAGGCAACAGGGCGCCGGGCTCGGACCCAGCCTGCCGCTATCGGTAGCGTCGCGGTGAAAGGCGCTCCGGCACGACGCCTTGCCGGCCCAGTTCGTCGGCCAGCGGCTGGCCAGTGAGCAGCCCGGCGGCCAGCAGCGACGCGCCGGCGGCGCTCTGGATGCCATAGCCGCCCTGGCCGGCCAGCCAGAAAAAGCCGGGTACCGTGCGCTCGAAGCCGATCACCAGTTCACCATCGGGCGAGAAGCTGCGCAGGCCGGCCCAGCTGCGGCGCGGGCGGCGGAAGCGCAACGACGTGTCGCGCTCGATGGCGGCGATGCCCAGCGCGATGTCGAGCTCTTCGGGCTGCACGTCGTGCGGCGGCACCGGGTCGGCATTGGCCGGTGAGCCCAGCATCTGCCCGGCGTCGGGTTTCATGTACCAGTCCTCGGCCACGCTGGCCACGGTCGGCCAGTGGCGGAAGTCGACTCCTGCCGGCACGTCGAAGGTGAAGGCGCTGCGCCGGCACGGCTGCACACCCAGCGGCGCCACCCCGCAGCGTTGCGCGACCTCGTCGGCCCAGGCGCCGGCCGCATCGACAATGACGCGGGCCCGGGCCCGTCGACCGTCGGCGCAGTGCAGGGTCCAGCCGTCGTCGTCGGCACGCAGGGCTTGCTGCAGCGCGGCCTCGACCCACAGGACTGCGCCCTGACGGCGCGCGGCGCGCAGCCAGCCCTGGTGCAGCGCGTTGACGTCGATGTCCAGCGCGTCGGGTTCGAACAGGGCGCCGATCAGGCCGTCGGCGCGCAGTACCGGCAGCATGTGCAGGGTGGCTGCGGGGTCTAGCCGATCGATGCGGCTGCCGGTGGCCTGCAATTGTGCTTGCAGGTGTTCGAGCTCGTCGCGCTGTCCTTGCCATGCGACGTAGAGTGCGCCGCGTGGGCCGATCAGCGGCGTGTCGGCAAAGCCGGCCGGCGGTTGCCGGTAGAAGGCGCGGCTGGCCCGGGTCAAGGCGCGACCCTGCGCCGGCCCGTAACTTTCCATGAACATCGCCGCGCTGCGGCCGGTGCTGTGCAGGCCGGGCTGAACCTCGGCCTCGAGCAACAGCACCTGCCGGCCTTGATCGGCCAGGCGCCAGGCCAGCGATGCGCCGGCAATGCCGGCGCCGATGATCGCGACGTCGACCTTCACGCCCGATCCCGCATCAGCGTGCTCTTGCCGAACAGGCTCTCGATCAGGTCCACCGCCAGCGCGGCAGTCTTGTTGCGCAGGTCCAGCGCGGGGTTGAGCTCCATCACGTCCAGACTGGCCAGGCGGCCGGTGTCGGCGATCATCTCCATGCACAGCTGCGCTTCGCGGTAAGTCGGGCCGCCTGGCACGGTGGTGCCCACGCCGGGGGCGATCTCGGGGTCGAGAAAGTCGACGTCGAAGCTCACGTGCAGATGGGTGTTGACGTCCAACGTAGCGAGCGCCAGTTCCATCGTGTGCCGCATGCCCATCTCGTCGATGTAGCGCATGTCGAAGACCTCGAGCCCGACCTCGTGCACCAGCCGCTTCTCGCCCGGGTCGACACTGCGGATGCCGATCTGGCGCATGACCTTGGGACTTATCGCAGGACCGTCGCCGGCCATCTGCACCAGGGCTTCGGGGCCGTGGCCGCATAGGCAGGTCACCGGCATGCCGTGCAGGTTGCCGCTGGGCGTGAGCGCGCTGGTGTTGAAGTCGGCATGTGCATCGAGCCACAACACGCGCAGCTTCTTGCCGGCAGCACGGCAATGGCGGGCCACCGCCGAGATGCTGCCGATGGCCAGGCAATGGTCGCCGCCGAGCAGGGCGGGCAGCCGGCCAAGTTGCAGTTCGGTGTAGACAGCGTCGTGCACGGCGCGGTTCCAGGCCACTACCTCGCCGAGGTGGCGATAGCCGTCCACCGGGGGCAACCAGGGGTTGGTCGGGCCACTGACGTTGCCGTGGTCGGCCACCTCCAGACCAAGCGCCTGGAGCGCCTGCTGCAGGCCGGCCACGCGCAGCGCCTCGGGGCCCATGCTGGCCCCGCGCGTGCCGGCGCCGATGTCGGAAGGTGCCCCGATCAGGCTGATGCGCTGCTGCATGACGCTAGATGTCGTCGGCAAATTCGCCGGTCAGGGTGGCGGGCAGGTCGAAGCCGTAGTGCGCGGCCAGTGCCTCCCAGGCTTCTTCAGCGGTCTCGACAAAGTGGAACAGGCCCAGATCGCCGTCACTGATCATGCCGGTGTCGACCAGGTGTTCGAAGTTGATCAGTGTTTCCCAGAAGGCACGGCCGAAAAGCAGGATCGGGCGCCGGCGGCTCTTGCCGGTCTGCACCAGAGTCATGGTCTCGAAAAGCTCGTCGAGCGTGCCGAAACCGCCCGGAAAGCACACCAGCGCAATGCTGCGCATCAGGAAGTGCATCTTGCGCAGCGCGAAGTAGTGGAACTGGAAGCACAGCTGCGGCGTGATGTAGGGGTTGGGCGCCTGCTCGTGCGGCAACACGATGTTCATGCCCAGGCTCTTGCCGCCGACATCGTACGCGCCGCGATTGCCGGCTTCCATGATGCCGGGCCCGCCCCCGGTGACGACATAGATCGGCGTGTCGAGCGCGCGCGAACGCAGCGTGACGATGGCGGCGAAGCGGCGCGCCTCGTCGTAATAGTGGCTCATGGCCAACGCGGTTTCGGCGCGGCGCGTCGCCGCCGCATCGGTCGTGGCGCGCGCTTGCTCGAGCAGCGCTGCGGCGCGGTCGGGCGCCAGAATGCGCGCGCTGCCGAAGATCACGATCGTCGACTGGATGTCTTGTTCGCGCTGCACCAGTTCGGGCTTGAGCAGTTCGAGCTGCATGCGCACCGGGCGCAGTTCCTCGCGCAGCAGGAATTCGGTGTCGGTGAAGGCCAGCCGATAGCTGCTTTCGGGCCCGGCATAGAGCGAAGCGGCAGGCTGCGTGCGGGCCTCGTCCAGCGCACTGGGGAAGTTGCGCGCGGTCAGCGCGGCTTGCTTGTCGTCCATGCAGGCAGCTTAACGCCCTTCGGCGCCCGCTTCGATCGCCTCGGGCCCCCCGGGGCCGCATCTGGCCGCCCGCCGACTGCGTAGGAACGTCAACCTGGCCATCGCCACCGACCACCCCCACCAGGAGCCCTCGAGGTGCACCGACCATTGCATTGCCTGTTTACCGCGGCCAGCCTGACCTGCGCCACCCTGTTGAGCGCCTGTGCCGCGATCGAGCAGGCCGCCGATCGGCCGGATCGGCGCGAAGTGGCACTGGCCGTGACGATGTCGAACCGGCTGATCCGCTTCAACGCCGTGCGGCCCGAGCGCATCCTGTCGACGCGGGCCCTGAGCGGCCTGCAGCCCGAAGAACAGGTGCTCGGCATCGATTTCCGGGCCGGCAACGACACCTTGTACGCACTGGGCAGCAGCGGTCGCCTGTACACGGTGGACACCGACAGCGGCGCCGTCACCGCCGTCGGTGCGCGCTTCGCGCTGGCCTTGCAGGGCGGCGCGTTCGGTTTCGATTTCAATCCCACGGTCGACCGCATCCGGGTCGTGAGCAGCGACGGCCAGAACCTGCGTCTGCAGCCCGACACCGGCGCCGTGGTCGATTCAGATGACGGGCAGGCCGGCCTGCAGATCGACGGCGCGCTGGCCTTTGCGCCGGGTGACGTGAACGCCGGCAAGCCCGCCCGCGTGGTGGCAGCGGCCTACAGCTACAACAAGGTCGACCCCAAGATAACCACCAATTTTGCGATCGACGCGGCCACCGGTTCTCTGCTGACGCAGGGCAGCCGCGAAGGGGCACAGCCGCCGGTGTCGCCGAATTCGGGGCGCTTGTTCACGGTTGGTCCGCTCGGCGCGGGGTCATTCAGCGACGCGTCGTTCGACATCCACGTGCTCACCGATCGCGGCTTCGCCGCGCTGACCTCGCCCGGCGCCAGGGCCAGCCGCTGGGTCGAGCTGGATTTGGCGACGGGTGCCGCCCGGGGGATCGGCAGCATCGGCGGCGGCGAGCCCGTTCGTGCGCTGGCGTTGGAAACCTGGTGACGCTGGCCGGTGGCTGGTGATGGCGGTCACATCGCGAATGGCTCGGCTGCGAAACAATGACGACACGCTGCAAGAGTGATTGCCATGACCAATCGCCCCACCCCTTCCCGAGCCGTCCGCCGTCGCCCCAATTGGGCGCTGCCGTTTGCGCGCGCCGTCGGGCGACCGCAGGCAACCGAGCCGGATCCGGTCGATCAGGAACGGCCTGCGGCCCCGATCAATCGCGACGACGACTTTCTGCGTCGTTTGCGCGAGGCTGGGCTGTAGCGCCACACACCGAGCAATGCGCCTGGCGCCCGAGTCGGACTTCGTCCCAGCTCATCGAACGACCGTCGAGCATCAGCAGCCGGCCCACCAGCGAGCGGCCGGTGCCGATCAGCAGCTTCAGGGCCTCGGCAGCCTGCATGCTGCCAATAATGCCCACCAGCGGCGCGAACACGCCCATGGTGGCGCAGGCCACTTCCTCGAACGCCGCTTCGGGCGGGAACAGGCATGCGTAGCATGGCGCACCCTCCTGCCGCGTGTCGTAGACCGAGATCTGGCCGTCGAAACCGATCGCCGCGCCACTGACCAGGGGTTTGCGGTGGCGCACGCAGGCGGCGTTGACGGCATGCCGGGTGCTGAAGTTGTCGCTGCAGTCCAGCACCACGTCGGCGTCACGCACCAACTCGTCGAGCAGGGCCGCATCGGCGCGGCGCGACAAGGCGCGCAACTGAACGTCGGGATTGATGGCGCGCACCGAATGCGCGGCCGATTCGGCCTTCGGCTGGCCGACGCGCGAGCGGTCATGCGCGATCTGGCGTTGCAGGTTGGTCAGGTCGACCGTGTCGTGGTCGACCACGGTCAGCCGGCCGACGCCGGCCGTGCCCAGGTACAGCACCACCGGCGAGCCCAGGCCGCCGGCACCGATGACCAGCGCATGGGCGGCCAGCAAGCGCTGTTGGCCTTCGATGCCGATGTCGTCGAGCAGCACGTGGCGCGAGTAGCGCAGCAGTTGGTCGTCGGTCATGCAAGCCTTGAAACAGCGAAGCCCGCCACCGGGGCGGGCTTCGAATGCGCGCTTCGAAAGGTAACGCGGGCGCTGCGCCTACTTGGTGTCGGCCTCGGCCTTGCGCTCGGTCTGGGTCTTGCTGACGATGACCGGCTTGCCGCGCAGCTGGTTCAGCGCCTGGGCCAGCTGGAAGTCCTCGGCGGTGCCGAACTCGGGCAGCGGCTTGGGAGGCTCCTTGCTCTTGGTCTGCTGTTCCTCGAGTTTCTTGCGCGCGTCGTCACGCGCCTTTTCGCGCGCGCCTCGTCCTTGACTTCGTCCTTGCCTTGGAGGTGCTTTTCGAGGTCGGCTTCACGCATGCGCAGGGCGGCGAAGACGTTGCCGTCGGCCGTTTCGTCAAGCCAGATATCGGGCACGATGCCCTTGGCCTGGATGCTGCGGCCGTTGGGCGTGAAGTAGCGCGCGGTGGTGATCTTGAGCGCCGTCTCGGCCGACAGCGGCCGCACGGTCTGCACCGACCCCTTGCCGAAGGTCTGCGCACCCATGATGGTGGCGCGCTTGTAGTCCTGCAGGGCACCAGCGACGATCTCGCTGGCCGAGGCCGACCCTTCGTTGACCAGCACCACCAGCGGTACCGACTTCAACGCAGCCGGCAGCCGGCGCAGCGGGTCGCTGCCGCCACGGCGGGCATAGAACTCGGGCGACGCCTTGAAGGTGGCCTTCGATTCGGCGATCTGGCCATTGGTGCTGACCACCAACACGTCAGCCGGCAGAAACGCCGCCGAGACGGCCACCGCGCCGTCGAGCAGGCCACCCGGGTCGTTGCACTGGGCGGTCGCTCATGAGTTGTCTAGTGCTTGTGCACTGCGGCCTGAAATTGGCGCAAAGTACGGCCCCGCGGC
>JANOJJ010000573.1:0-10046 GCA_031408155.1 Rubrivivax sp. | reverse complement strand
GCGAACATCGAGACCAGGCGCCGGTAGCGCAGCACCAGCGCGCCCTGATCGTCGACCACGAAACTGGTCTGTCGATCGAGGGCCCCCGAAGCGGGGCCCCTTTCTTTGTGGGCGACGCACCCCCGGCTGCGGGTCGAAGCCGCGCGGCCGCCTGACCATAATCCAGACCCATGATTCGACTCTTCGTCGGCCTGGGTAATCCGGGCGCTGAATACGAGGCCACGCGCCACAACGCCGGGTTCTGGTGGGTCGATGCTTTGGCCGCCAAGCTCGCTGCGCGGCTGTCCTCCGAGCGCAGCTATCACGGCCTGGTGGCGCGCGCCAACACCGAGCGTGGTCCGGTCTGGCTGCTGCTGCCGATGATCTACATGAACTGCTCGGGCCAGTCGGTGGCTGCGCTGGCGCGCTTCTTCAAGATCGCCCCGGCCGAGATCCTGGTCGTGCACGACGAGCTCGACCTGCAGCCGGGCCAGGGCAAGCTCAAGTTCGGTGGCGGCAGCGGTGGCCACAACGGACTGAAGGACATCCACGCCCAACTCGGCACGTCCGACTATTGGCGGCTGCGCCTGGGCATCGGCCACCCCGGTGTCAAGGCCGAGGTGGTCGACTACGTGCTGCGCAAGCCTGGGCCTGAGCAGCGTGAGGCCATCGACGCCTGCATCACCCGTACGCTGGACGCCAGCGCCGAGTTGATGGCCGGGGAGATGGAGCGCGCCACGATGAAGATCCATGCCGGTCCGCAGCGGCCCAAGCCCGCGCGACCTGACACCGAACCGGGAGTCTCCACATGATCAAGCCCGTGCTGTTTTCGCTGTTGCTGGCTGCCGCTGCTGGCCCGTCCCAGGGCCAGACCGTATGGCGCTGCGGACCCGATGGCCGCAGCTACACCGATGCGCCATGCCCAGGCGGGTTGCAGGTGGTGGTGGACGACCCGCGCAGCCCGATTGATTTGGCCGAGGCGCGCGCCGTTGCAACGCGTGAGCGGCGCCTGGCCCAGCAGTTGGTGGTGGATCGTCGCGAACGCGAGCACGAGGCCCTGGCGCGAGGCAGCGGGCTGGCGGCCATCCGGCCGACCGACCAGATCAAGCCGCAGGCCCGGGAGCCGGCGGCTCAGGCGCACTTGAAACCGAAACGGCGACCCCACGCAGCCGCAAGTACTTCGCGTTCAGCTGCTCACGAGACTCGACGTAGGCGGGATTGATCGGAATGCACGCCACTGGACACAGCTGAACGCATTGAGGCTCGTCGAAGTGACCGACGCATTCGGTGCACTTCCGGGGGTCGATCTGGTAGATATCGGCGCCCATGGTGATCGCGTCGTTCGGGCACGCAGGCTCGCAGACGTCGCAGTTGATGCACTCGTCGGTGATCATCAAGGCCATGGTCAGGCTCGGCAGTGAGGTCTGGGTGCAGGCCGCGTCACTCGACCTGAGTGATGCGTTCCTTCAGCCGCCGCAGCACCGTGGGCGCGACGAACTTCGACACGTCGCCGCCGAGGCTGGCAATCTCGCGCACGAAGGTGCCGCTGACGAACTGGTATTGGTCGGACGGGGTCATGAAGACCGTCTCGACGTCGGGCATCAGCTGGCGGTTCATGCCGGCCATCTGGAACTCGTATTCGAAGTCGCTCACGGCGCGCAAGCCGCGCACCACCACCTGACCTCCGCACTCGACGACGAAGTCGCGCAACAGGCCCCGGAACGGCGTGACTTCCACGTTCTTGTAAGGCGCGGCGACCTCCGACGCGATCTCCAGCCGCTCGGCAATGGTGAACATCGTGTGCTTGTGATGGCCTGCAGCCACTGCAAGGATCAGGCGGTCGAACAGGCGCGACGCGCGGCGCATCAGGTCCTCGTGGCCGAGCGTCATCGGGTCGAAGGTTCCCGGGTACACGGCGGTCAGCGGCTTGGATGGGATCACGGCAGCGGGCCCTCGTCATTCGACGGCGCGAGTGTAGCCGCGGCGCCAGAGTGCATGGTGCACCGCACCAGCACGGCCGCAGCGATGCAACTCGACGCCGTGCGGTGGCGCGGGCAAGGGCTGGCCCGATTCGAGGTAGATGAAGCCGCCTTCGCCAACCTTGGGCAAGGCCTGCGCCAGCGCGGGCGCCAGCAGATCGGCATCGAACGGCGGGTCCAGGAACACGAGGTCGAACCGGGCCGGTGGGCAGCGCGCCATCCAGGCCAGGGCATCGGCGCACTCGACCCGCAACTGCGTGGCGCCCAGGCGCTGCCGGCTGGCCTCGAGGCTGCGTACCAGTGCCAGGTCTTGTTCCAGCAAGACCACCTCGGCCGCCCCGCGCGATGCCGCCTCGAAGCCGAGCGCACCGCTGCCGGCAAAGGCGTCCAGGCAGCGCCAACCGGTGAGGTCTTGCCCGAGCCAGTTGAACACGGTTTCGCGCACACGGTCGGGCGTCGGACGCAGTCCCGGCCGGTCGGCCACCGGCAGCTTGCTGCGCTTCCACAGTCCACCGATCAGGCGGACTTCATGCGGTTTGCCGCCGATCAGGCGGACGTCCTTCGGCCGACCGACCACTAGAGCCGGACCGCAATGCCGGCACGCGCCATCAGCGCCTTGGCCTGGGCCACGGTGAACTCTCCGTAGTGGAAGATGCTGGCCGCCAATACCGCGTCGGCGCCGCCGATCCGGATGCCATCGCACAGGTGCTCGAGCGAGCCCACGCCGCCCGATGCGATCACCGGAACCGGCACCGCGTCGCTGACTGCGCGCGTGAGCTCGAGGTCGAAGCCAAGCTTCGTGCCGTCGCGGTCCATGCTGGTCAGCAAGATCTCGCCGGCGCCCATCTCGGCCATCCGGCGCGCCCAGTCGACCGCATCGATATGCGCGTTCTGTCGCCCGCCATGCGTATGAACGTCCCAGCCCGGGCCCTTGGCCGCCAGATCCTCGCCGACACGCCTTTTGGCGTCGATCGCGACCACGATGCACTGCGCGCCGTACTTGTCGGACGCGTCGCGGATCAGTTGCGGGTTGGCCACCGCGGCTGAGTTGAAGCTGACCTTGTCAGCCCCGGCGTTGAGCAGCCGCCGCACGTCGGTCACGGTGCGTACGCCGCCACCGACGGTCAGCGGAATGAACACCTGCGAAGCCACGGCTTCGATGATGTGCAGTATCACGTCACGCTTGTCGCTGGTGGCGGTGATGTCGAGGAAGGTGATCTCGTCAGCGCCCTGCTCGTTGTAGCGCGCGGCGATCTCGACCGGATCGCCGGCGTCGCGCAGTTCCACGAAGTTGACGCCCTTGACGACGCGGCCACCGGTCACGTCGAGGCAGGCGATGATTCGCTTGGCCAGCATCAGGCCGCGGCTCGGCCGAGTGCGTCGGCCCGTGCCTGGGCCGCTGCGAAGTCGAGTGCGCCGCTGTAGATCGAGCGGCCGCAGATCACGCCTTCGATGCCGTCGCTTTCGACGGCGCACAATTGCTCGATGTCCAGCATGCCGGACAGCCCTCCCGAGGCGATCACCGGGATGCTCAGCGCACGTGCGAGCTTGACGGTGGCCTCGACGTTGATGCCGGTGAGCATGCCGTCGCGACCGATGTCGGTGTAGATCACGGCCTCGACGCCGTAGTCCGCGAATTTTCGGGCCAGGTCCACCACCTCGTGGCCGGTGAGCTTGCTCCAGCCGTCAGTGGCGACCTTGCCGTCCTTGGCGTCAAGGCCGACGATGATGTGGCCACCGAAGGCACTGCAGGCGTCCTTCAGGAAGCCCGGGCTCTTGACCGCGGCAGTACCGATGATGACCCAGCTCAGACCGTCGTCAAGGTAGCGTTCGATGGTGTCGAGGTCCCGGATACCCCCCCCGAGCTGCACCGGGATCTCGTCACCGACCTCCCGCAGGATGGCCTTGACGGCCCCTTCGTTGATGGGTTTGCCGGCAAAGGCCCCGTTGAGGTCGACCAGGTGCAATCGCCTGGCGCCGGCGTCGAGCCAGCGCCGGGCCATCGCGGCCGGATCTTCACCGAACGTGGTCGTGGCCTTCATGTCGCCTTGTTGCAGGCGTACGCAATGGCCGTCCTTGAGGTCGATGGCAGGAATCAACAGCATGGCTCGTGGCGCAGCGTGGGGGAATCGGGGTGTCGCCGAGAAGGGGATGTCAGGGCTTCCAGTGCAGGAAGTTGCGATACAGCGCCAAGCCGTGCTCGGCGCTCTTCTCGGGGTGGAACTGGGTGGCAAAAATGTTATCCCGGGCCAGCGCGCACGTAAAGCGCACGCCGTAGTCGGTAAGGCCGGCACTGTGCGCGGCATCGCCGGGATCGGCATGGTAGCTGTGAACGAAGTAGAACCAGCTGTCGTCGGGAACCCCGGCCCACAGCGGGTGCGCACGCGCCTGGCTGACCCGGTTCCAGCCCATCTGCGGCACCTTGTAGCGGCTGCCGTCGGGTTGCAACTGGCCGTCGAGCCGGAAGCGTCGCACCTCGCCAGGGATCAAGCCCAGGCCGGGCGTGTCCTGCTCTTCACTGTGCGTGAGGAGCATTTGCATGCCCACGCACACGCCGATCAGCGGCTTGTTGGCGGCGGCGTGCAGCACGGCTTCGTGCAATCCAGAGTCGCGCAGCTCGCGCATGCAGTCACGCATCGCGCCCTGGCCGGGCAACACCACGCGGTCAGCGGCGTGGACCTGTTCGGGTCGGTTGGTGACGATGACCTCGAATCCGGTGCCCGCGGCCACGTGCATCACCGCCTGCGACACCGAGCGCAGGTTGCCCATGCCATAGTCGACGATGGCGACAATCGCCATGTCAGAGCGATCCCTTGGTCGACGGGATCTCGCCGGCCGAACGCGGGTCGGGCGCCAGCGCCATGCGCAGCGCGCGGGCGAAGGCCTTGAACACCGTCTCGCACTGATGATGCGCGTTGTCGCCGTGCAGGTTGTCGATGTGCAGCGTGACCAGCGCGTGGTTGGCAAAGCCGTGGAAGAACTCGAACGCCAGCTGGGTGTCGAAGCCACCGATCGTGCCGGCCTTGAATGGCACGCGCATGTGCAGTCCGGGCCGACCGGAGAAGTCGATCACCACCCGCGACAAGGCCTCGTCCAGCGGCACATACGCATGACCGTAGCGCGTGAGTCCCTTCTTGTCGCCCACCGCCCGGGCCACGGCCATGCCCAACGTGATGCCCACGTCCTCGACCGTGTGATGGCCGTCGACGTGCAGGTCGCCGGTGGCTTCGATTTCGAGGTCGATCAGGCCGTGGCGTGCCAACTGGTCGAGCATGTGGTCGAAGAAGCCGATGCCGGTGGCCAGACTCGAGCGGCCGCTGCCGTCGAGATCGAGCTTGACCCGAATCTTGGTCTCGTTGGTATCGCGTCGGACTTCGGCCGTGCGGTGCTGCAGGTCCATCTGGAGGCTTCGTCTTACAGGCTTGCTTTCAGGGCCTGGATCATCGCGTCATTCTCGGACGATGTGCCGACCGTCAATCGCAGGCAGTTTGCCAGCAAGGGGTGCAGGCCGGCGATGTGCTTGACGAGTATGCCTCGGCTCTTGAGTCCTTCGAAGACGCATTTCGAATCGGGCACGCGCAACAGGATCATGTTGGCTTCGCTCGGGAAAGGCCGCACACCGGGCAGCGCGTGCAGCGCGGCCTGCAGCCGCTCGCGCTCGCTGCGCAACTCGGCGGCCTGGCGCGCGTATTCGTCGGCGTGGTCCAGCGCGAACAGCGTGGCCTCGGCGTTGAGCACGCTGACGTTGTAGGGTGGCCGCACCTTGTCGACCTCGTCGATCAGGGCTGCGCTGCCGCACAGGTAGCCGAGCCGCACGCCGGCCAGGCCGAACTTGGATAGCGTGCGCATCACCACGACATGGTCGTGCTGGGCCAGGCATTGCAGTCGGCTGCGCGACGAGAACGGTCGGTAGGCCTCGTCGAACACGACCAGCCCCTGCTGTGCACCAACGGCGGCGACGATGCGGTCGATCACCGCGTCGTCGAACAGGTTGGCGCTCGGATTGTTCGGGTAGGCGATGTAGGTCAGCGCCGGCTGGTGCTGTTCGATTGCCGCCAGCATCGCCGCCTCGTCGAGTTCGAAGTCGGCCGTCAGTGGTACGCCCACGAACTGCAGGCCGCGCAGCCTGGCCGACATCTCATACATCACGAAGCCCGGCAGCGGCGCCAGGATCGTGGCCCCCGGGCGGTCGCAGGCCACCGACATGATGTCGATCAGTTCGTCCGATCCGTTGCCCAGAATCAGCTTGCAGCCCGCAGGCAGTTCGACGAAGGCCGACAGCCTGGCCACCACATCTTCAATGCATTGCACGGGGTAGCGGTTGAGCGCCACACGCGCCAGCCGTTGCCCGAGTTGCTGCTGCAGTTCGGGCCGCAGGCGGAACGGATTCTCCATCGCGTCGAGCTTGATGAAGCCGGCACTGGGCTGGATGGCGTAGGCCTTCATCGACTGCACGTCCTGGCGGATGGTGTGCAGCAGGCGGTCGGACAGCGGCGTGTTCATGCGGTGGGCGGGTCCAGGATCTCGGGGCCGACGATGAAGGGGTTGACGATGCGCACGCCGTCGATCTGCTGGTCGTGCCCGAGTTCTTCGGTCAGCAGGTAGCTGCAGCCCTGCTGCTGGGCAGACGCCACGATCAGCGCGTCCCACCAGCTCAACCGGAAGCGACTTTCGATGGCCCAGGCATTTTCGACCGTCGCGTGATCGCAGACCCAAGGGTTCCAGCGCTGATAGCGCCGCACCTCGGCTCTTGCGTCGCCGGCCGGCATCGCCGGCTGCAGCTTGCGTGTCGCAATGACATAGAACTCATTGAGCACCTGAGTGCTGATGCGGCCGCATCGCCTGACCCACAGTTCGTGCAGCCAGGCGCGCGCCGCCTGGTGCTTGACCGCGTCGGCGCGATCTTCCGAGTGCAACAGGACGTTGGTGTCAACGAGGCAGAAACACGGGTTCGGCATAGATCTCGTCACGCGTCGGGTTGGGCGACCCGTTGGACCTGTAGTTCACGTCGCGCTGCAGCCATTCCTGCATGGCGCGTTCATAGGCATCGTCGCGCCGCATCTTCTCGGCCAGCATCTCACCGACCAGCCGCGACACGCTGGTGTTGCGCCGCGCGGCCTCCAGCCGCGCCCATTCGGCAACGCTGTCCTCCATCGTGACGGTGACGTTCTTCAATCCCAACTCGCACGCGAAGTTCGTGTTGCACGAGTTTCGTGTTGCACGAAGTTCGTGTCAAGTTCTGTTCCGATCAGGATCGAGCACGCCGCCAGCGCCAGCGCGCGGTCGCCGAGACCGGCGGCGACGACAGGCTGCTGACAGCCACGACCACTACACTGCCGCCTTCACCCGTCATTGGGGAGTAGCCGCCCTGCAGTCGTTGCAGGGGCCCGCGTCAACACACTTGGCCCGCTTCGGACCATGGCGCGTGCAGCCTCGAGCCTGGCCAGACCTTTGACCGCGCAGCTTCCGCATGGGCCGGGGGTGCTGCGTGGTCATCGATCGTCCTGCGGCCCGGAGTTCTCCCCTTGCAAGCCTTTCTCGTTTCTACCGGTGTCGTCGCCCTTGGCGAAATGGGTGACAAGACGCAGTTGCTGGCCCTGATGCTGGCGGCGCGCTTTCGCAAGCCCTGGCCCATCGTCGCCGGCATCCTGGTTGCCACCGCGGTCAACCATGCGTTGGCTGGCGCAGTCGGCGAGTGGGTGTCGCGCGCGCTCGGACCCGACATCCTGCGTTGGGTGATCGGCGGGTCCTTCGTGGCGATGGCGGTGTGGATGCTGGTCCCCGACAAGGCCGGCGCGGTGGAAGGCGCACAGGGCCGCTGGGGTGTGTTTGGCACCACCGTCGTCGCCTTCTTCCTGGCCGAGATGGGCGACAAGACGCAGATCGCCACCGTGGCGCTGGCCGCGCGCTATGCGGACTTGGTGCCGGTGGTGGCTGGCAGCACGCTGGGCTTGATGCTGGCCAACGTGCCGGCGGTCTTCCTGGGCGACAAAGTGGCGACGCTGGTGCCGATGCGCGTGGTGCATGTCGTCAGCGCCGTCATCTTCGCGCTGCTGGGCGCGCTCACACTGTTCAACGTCGGGCGCTTTTTCTAGCCGGACGGCGAGCGCAGCGTCGTCGGCCTGGCCTTGGTGTCAGATCTGGCGTGAAGTTCTGCACGCGCACCGGGCTCGACTTCGGCTCCATGTGGTCGATATTCCGCTGGACATGAGCACCGCTTTTTCGATCGGACTCTCCGGCATGCAGGCCGCGCAGGTGCAGCTCGGCGTTTCGGCCCACCACATCGCCAACCTGGCGACGGCTGACCTGCAACGCCGGCAGGTGGCGTCGCAGTCGCTCCCGGCCGGTGGGGTCCGCACCGAGGTGCAGTCCAGTGGTGGCATGGGCGAAGACCTGGCCCGCGACCTCGTGCAACAGCGTCAGGCCCGACATCTTTACGTGGCCAACCTGCGCACTGTGCAGGCTGCCGACCACCTGCTCGGCACCTTGCTCGACACCTTTACCTGACCACTCGAGCGAGCAAACGCCAGCGCTGCTGTTGGCGCGTCGGTCAACCAACTCGGCGCCCGGCCGTTGACAACAGGCGTTGCGAGCACTTGTAGCTGTCGTGCAACGACTTGACCGAACGGTCTGCGTGTAAGCGTCCACCATGCCAGGTGGCGGAGAATTCGCGGATCCCAGGTTTCGGCCCTGCCGAAGCACTGGGTCAGGTGTCTTTCCCCCAACGATCGAGTCGAAAGGATCCTCCGCATCATGTTCCGTCGTGCACTGTTCCTGTCAGCCCTGCTGGCCACCGCATCCGCTCCCGCCCTGGCCAATATGGCCCTGGCTCAGAAGCACAACTGCACCGCATGCCACGCGGTGGACAAGAAACTGGTCGGCCCCGGCTACCAGGAAGTGGCCGCCAAGTACGCTGGCCAGAAGGACGCCGAAGCGGCGCTGATCACCAGCGTGCGCAAGGGCAGCACCGGCAAGTGGGGCCAGATCCCCATGCCGGCCAATACCACGCCCAGTGACGACGAGGTCAAGGCGCTCGTCAAGTGGGTCCTCGGCGGCGCCAAGTAAGGCCTGTCGTTTGATCGAAACGGGCGCCTGCGGGCGCCCGTTTTTGCTGCTGCCGCACATTCTCCAGCGGCCACTACAGGCGCCCGGCAGTGCCGAAGCCATACAAGCGGGCGAGCAGCCGGGTGGGGAACAGACGCGCCGCCTCGTTGTAGGTCTGAGCCGCTTCGTTGAACAACTGGCGCGCAAACACCAGGCGCGCTTCGGTTTCCTGCAACGCCGCCCGATGGGCGGCCGCGATCGGGTCGACCAGCACCTGGGGGTGCTGCTCGAGCAAGGCCATCACGCGTGATCCGGCGGCCGCCAGCGGCGCCTCGGCCGTCATCAGATCGCCGGCCAGCGTGGCCATCACCGGCCTCGCGCGCAACGCGTCGGCAGCCAGGCGCGACGTCGCCTGCGCCGCCAGCCAGGCATCGAGCGCCGCCTGTTCGCTAGCCATCCCGTCGCGCGCCACCGCCGCCAGCGCCATGGCTGCAGCCGCCCGCCGCTGCACCAATTCATCAACCTGGCGAAAGGCCAATCCGATGGCCGTGCGCATGGCCACCAGGCGGTTGTAAGCGCCCACCATCCAGAACACCAATACGGCCGCCAGGCCCAGAATGGTCCATTGAGCTGCACTGATCGAAGACATCGGGTAGCGCTTGGCCGGAGCGCGGCTACTGGCGCAACTCGCCCTGGCCCAGCACCACCCACTTCAGCGAGGTCAGGCCTTCCAGGCCCACCGGCCCGCGGGCGTGGAACTTGTCGGTGCTGATGCCGATCTCGGCCCCCAGGCCGTATTCGAAGCCGTCGGCGAAGCGGGTGCTCGCATTGACCATCACGCTGGCCGAGTCGACCTCGCGCAGGAAGCGCATTGCGCTGACGTGGTTGCTGCTGAGGATGGCGTCGGTGTGGTGCGAGCCGTGGCGGTTGATGTGGCGAACCGCTTCGTCCAGCGAGTCGACGACCTTGATGCTGATGATCAGGTCGAGGTACTCCTCGGCCCAGTCGGCCTCGGTTGCCGGGACCACGTTCGGCCGCGGTGCC
>JANOJJ010000560.1:0-3070 GCA_031408155.1 Rubrivivax sp. | reverse complement strand
ACCGGCACCGTCACGCCGGCGCGGCGAACCCGGGCCAGTACGTCCATGCCATCGAGTCGCGGCAGCCCAAGGTCGAGCACCGCGGCGGCGTAGGGCTGGGCGCGCAGCTCGCGCTCGGCGGCTTCGCCGTCGCGCACCCAGTCGACCTGGAAGCCGAGTTGGCGCAGCCCGGCGCGCAGCCCGTCGCCGAGCAGCGAATCGTCTTCAGCCAGCAGGATGCGCATGGCGGGATTGTCGGCCTCGGTC
The DNA here is from genome assembly GCA_031408155.1 of Rubrivivax sp. Classification (GTDB taxonomy): domain Bacteria; phylum Pseudomonadota; class Gammaproteobacteria; order Burkholderiales; family Burkholderiaceae_C; genus Rubrivivax. The sequence goes on along the minus strand of JANOJJ010000560.1, from coordinate 2,824 downwards.
TGTTAGTCGTCGTCGGCGCGCTGTTGGCGGCGCTCGGCGCCACCTGAGCTCCCGTCCTGGCTGACCTGGGCCGAGAACGTGCGCTGCGCGGGCACCTGCGTCCATTGCCACGACCAGAAGCCCAGCACCGCCGCCACCATCAGCATGGCCAGGCTGTGCCAGGCGCTGCGGATGCCCTCGCCGGGCTGGCCCTGCTTGCGGCCGTTGATCATCGAGCGCACCAGGTTCTCGTTGTGCAACCGGCTGCTGACGATCACGCCCAGCACGTGCACCCACACCAGCGCCAACATGGCGTCGGCGGCGCCTTCGTGCAGATCCTCGAGCCAGCCGCCGCCGATGTCGTTGTAGGTCGCCCACCCGCTGGCGACGATCAGCATCGACGTGGCCAGCAGGCCGACGATGGCCAGCGCACCGGCCGGGTTGTGCCCGGCGTGGTGTTCGGCCCGGCCAGCGAGCAGCGAGCGCAGGTAGCCCGCCACCGCGCGCGGTCCGCGCACGAAGTCGGCAAAGCGCGCATGCCGGGTCCCCAGCAGACCCCACAGCAGGCGAAAGACGACCAGGGCGCCGACGGTGTAGCCCAGGGTCACGTGCACCAGCCGCCAGCGCTCGCTCTCGGCGCTGACGAAGGCGCCGATGAAGCTGGCCGCCAGCAGCCAGTGGAAGACGCGGACCGGTGCGTCCCAGACGAGGACGGAGCCGGTGCTGCCGGATGCCGATGGGTTCATGGTCTTGTCCTCACCGCGGGAGCTGGATTTCGCGTTCGCGATAGCTGCCGTCGACCGCCTTGGTGTGGCAGGCCGCGCAGTCGGCAGCACTCTTGACCCTGGCGCTGCCGAAGCTGACGCGCACCTCGCGGTGCTCGCGCACGAACCAGGCGCCTTGCGTGATGCGGTCCTCAGGCGGCGGCTCGGCGGCGCGCTTGCCGCTGCCGGCATGGGCGCTGAGCCAGTTGGTCAAGGTTTGCCTGCCGGCGGCGTCGAGCGACGCATCGGACCCGTAGTGCGACTTCAAGCCGGCCATCAGGTGCTGCCACGACGAAGCCGGCAGCAGGCCGGGTGGAAAGGCGACATGGCAGGAGCCGCATTCCTGCACGTAGGCTGGCAGCAGCGGCACGCGCTCGGACTTGTCGCCGTCGGCCAGGGCTGCGCTCGCCAGAACAGCGCCCATCACGAGCAGGCATATGCGAAGGGAATATTTCATGATCGTTCCTCGAAGGTCATCAGGGTTTGAGCGTCATCAGCCAGGCCAATACGTCGGCCTTCTCAGCCACGCTGCATTCGCGGCCGAGCACGTCGTTGCAGTTGCGGCGGAACCACTTCTCGGTCCTGGCCGCGTCGACGAAGCGTTGCACGTTGGCGGCAGGCGCCAGCGGCTCGATGGCCTTGCCGGTCGAGGCGTGCTTGCCGTTGGCCGTCGGCGTGGCGCCATGGCAGGTGGCGCAACTCCACTCCTTGCCGTGGGGGCGGTTGAAAAACTGCTGGCCGCGCGCGGCTTGTGCCGCGGCGCCGGCTTGTGCGCTGTAGTCGGCCAGCATGTCGCCGGGGGCGACGGCCTGCGCCGCGGGCAGGCCGAACGCCAGTGCGGTGCCGAGGGTTGCGAAGGTGAGGGTGGGTCGCATGCTTGCTCCTGATGGGGCCATGTTCGGCAGCGCGGCTGAACGCAGTCTTAAGGTGGGGCGATCGAACTCTGCGGCCACTGGTGATGCCCGTCAGCGACAACAGGCGTGGCGCGTTGGCCGCCATCCGCGACGCGACGGCGCTACATTGCGCCGGCACGTGAGCAACAGCCCCGCCCTCATCGTCGACGAAACCAGCGCCCGCCAGGTGCTGCTGCTGCGCGCATTCGAAGCCGAAGACGCGCCGCCCTGGACCATGGCTGACCGCGACTGGGCCACCCGCGTGGCACGGGCCAGCCTGGGTGAGGGCGCAGCGCCCGGGCAGGTCATCGTCGAACGCGCGCAGCACGCGATGCAGCGCCTGGCCGCGCGGGATGCCGGGGTGCGTGCGCTGCTGACGGCGCGCTTTGCGTTCCGGGCCTGGACGCTGGTCGCGTTGATGGTGGGGCTGGGCCTGGGCGCACTGGTCGACCAGATCGGGCCGACGCAGCGCATCAACCTGCTGGCGCCGCCGGTGTGGCTGCTGGTGGGCTGGAACCTGCTGGCGTATGCGTTGCTCGCCGGGCAGCGGTTGATGCCGGCCGCGGCGCGGCGCGGCTTGCACCGGCGCCTGCAGGCGCTGTGGACGCCGCGCTCCGGCAAGTCGTCGCCCTTGCTTCGTTTTGGCGCCGACTGGGCGGCTTTTTCCGCGCCGCTGAACAGCGCCCGGGCGGCCTGGCTGCTCCACCTGGCCGCGGCCGCGCTGGCCCTGGGTGTGGTCGGCGGGCTGTACCTGCGCGGCCTGGTGCTCGACTACCGTGCCGGCTGGGAAAGCACCTTCCTCGACACCGAAGTCGTGCATCGGGTGTTGCAGACCCTGCTGGCGCCGGCCAGTGCCGTCACCGGTGTGGCCGTGCCCGGCGCAGCTGAGCTGGCGGCGCAGCGCGTCAACGTCGGCCTGGCGCCTGGGGCCAGCGCCGGCCCCTGGCTGCACTTGTACGCGGCCACGTTGGCGCTGTTCGTGATCGGGCCGCGCCTGCTGCTGGCCCTGCTGGCGCTGGTGCAGCTGCTGCACGGGCGTTCACGCGCGACGCTGCCACTGCAGGACGGCTACTTCCAGCGCCTGCTGCAACAGCTCGGCGGCGGCCAGGCGTCGGTCTGGCTGTTGCCGCATGCGGCGCCCTTGTCGGGGCCGGCGGCGCTGGCGTTGCAAGCCCAGTTGTTGGCAGC
>JANOJJ010000541.1:0-3629 GCA_031408155.1 Rubrivivax sp. | reverse complement strand
CCCAGCATGTCGTCGATGGCGGCATGCGCCTCGGCCAGCGTGATCGCCACCACCACCCCCTTGCCGGCGGCCAGACCGTCGGCCTTGATCACGATCGGCGCGCCTTCGGCGTCGACGTAGGCATGGGCCTGGGTGGCGTCGGCGAACGTCTTCGCACGCGCGGTGGGGATCTGGTGGCGCTGCATGAAGGCCTTGCTGAAGGCCTTGGAGCTTTCGAGCTGCGCCGCCGCCCGTGTCGGCCCGAAGATACGCAGGCCGCGCTCGCGAAAGAGGTCGACCACGCCGGCGGCCAGCGGCGCCTCGGGGCCAACCACGGTCAAGGCGACCTTCTCCTTGGCGGCAAAGTCGGCCAGTGCCGCCGGCTCGCCGAGTGCCACGTTGCACAGCGTCTTGTCGCCAGCCGTCCCGCCGTTGCCGGGCGCCACGAATACGGTCTGCACGCGTTCGCATGCGCTGAGCTTCCAGGCCAGTGCGTGCTCGCGACCGCCGCTGCCAATGACCAGCACCTTCATCGAAGTCCTACTCGCCGATCAGCGCGTTGTGGAACACGGCCTGCACGTCATCGAGTTCTTCGATCACGTCGAGCAGCTTTTGCATGCGCTGCGCGTCGTCGCCGCTCAACTCGATCGGGTTCTCGGCGCGCATCGTGACTTCGGCGATCTCGGGCTCGAGCTTGGCCGCCTCGAGCGCTGCCTTCACGGCCTCGAAGTCGGCCGGCACGCACAGCACCTCGATCGACCCGTCGTCGCCGGTCACCACGTCCTGGGCACCGGCGTCGAGCGCCACTTCCAACACCCGATCCTCGTTCGCACCGGGCGCAAAGACGAACTGCCCGCAATGCGTGAACTGGAAGGCCACCGAGCCTTCGGTGCCCATGTTGCCGCCATGCTTGCTGAAGGCGTGGCGCACCTCGGCCACCGTGCGCACGCGGTTGTCGGTCATGCAGTCGACGATGATCGCCGCGCCGCCCAGCCCATAGCCTTCGTAGCGGATCTCTTCGTAGTTGACGCCTTCGAGGTTGCCGGTGGCCTTGTCGATGTTGCGCTTGACGGTCTCGACCGGCAGGTTGACGGCCTTGGCCTTCTCGATCGCCAGCCGCAGGCGCGGGTTGGCAGTTGCGTCACCGCCACCCAGGCGTGCGGCGACCATGATCTCGCGGATCACGCGGGTCCAGGCCTTGCCGCGCTTTTCGTCCTGGCGGCCTTTGCGGTGCTGGATGTTGGCCCATTTGGAATGCCCGGCCATCGCTTGTTGGCTCCTCGTCGCCGAGCCCGGGACGGGAAGCCGCGGTGCTCGTACAAAGCCGGGCATTCTAGCGAGCGGACCTAGAGCTGCCACAACGGAGCACAGAGTCGGAGCTGGTCGATCGGCGGCTGCGGCGATTCACCAAGCGCCTGGCTGGACGACCGGCCTGAGTGACTGGCGCGCCGCGCCATCAGTTCTCATCGAGCCTCCAAAGCAGCCGTGCGTCGATCAGCAGTCGATAGCGGGCACGCAGGGCGTCGACGCGCGCCGCCACGGCGGCGTTGACCGCGTCCATGGCTTGGCGCCGCACCACAAGCAAGGCGTGCAAGTCGGCTTCGCCCAGCGTGAAGGCGCGCTGGGTCAGGCGGGCCGACTCACTCGCCACCGCAGCAGATTGCTCGGCGAGCTGCCAGCGCTCGAAGCTGTTCGTGCCCTCGCTGACCTGGGTCGCGACCTGCACGTCCAGATCGCGCTGCTGGCGTTCGAACCCGGCTCGCGCGACTTCGACCTGCTGCAGCGCTTCGCGCGCGCTCTGGTCACGGTATATGCCGCCCAGCGGGATGCTCAGGCTCAGGCCCACGACGCGTTCGCTGCGGAAGGCCTCCGACGAGGTGAAGATACCCACGGTCGGGTCGGGCAGCCGATCGGCGCGCGCGCCCTGGCGGCGCTGAGTTCCGCCTTGCGCAGGCTCTGCTGCGCGGCACGACGTGCCTCGCTACCGGCGGCGATCTGCTCGCGCCATTGAGCTTCGTTGCGCTCCGGGCGCAGCGGCTCGGACAAGGCCCGGGCTTGCAGCGGCAGTTGTGGGTAGCGGACTCTGAGCGTGGCCAGGGCCTTGGACTCTGCCGCAACCATGGCGCTGACCTGACGCTGCACCTCGGCGAGGTCGCCCTTCGCGACGTTGAGTTCGAGCATCGAGGCGTCCCCCGCCTTGCGGCGCTTCTCGACCGCGGCTATGTTCGCTTGTGCGAATTTGACCTGCTCCAGCAAGCCCTCCCGGGCCTGCCGTGCCCCCAGCCAGTCCAGCCACAGATCGAGCAGCTGGCGCGCCGATTCGCTGCGTGCGGCACCGAGTTGCGCGGTCGATTGACGCAAGCCGGCATCACCGAGGTCGCGGTCCAACGCGGCCTTGCCCCCAATGCGCAGGGTGCGCGCCAGTTGCACCGACCACTCGTTGGAACTGCCACTGCCATCGACCCGCCGGCGTTGCGCGGTCGTGCTGGCTGTCCACTCGTAGGGTGACGCCTCCAGCATGGCAGCGGAATGGGTGGCGGCCTGAACGCCATGCCGCGCCTGGTCGACCGCAGGGTCCTGGTCGATGGCCGCGCGGGCGTGCTCGGTGGCGGGAAGGTCGGCCGGGGTGGCCACGCTCGCGCCATGCGCGTTCCAACTCAACGACAGGGCGAGTGCGATGCCGGCTGCGGCAATCCAGTGCTTCATGCAATCTCTCCTTCGTCGGCCAGCGGCCACGCCCAATAGCGCAGTCCGGTGCCTTTGAACGACTCGCGCAGGGTCTGCAACAGGCGCGTCATTTCGCCTTCGGTGACGATGATCTCGACCTTGACCGAGTGACTGCGACCCATCACCTGTTCCAGGTTGGCCATGCGGCCGTGCGCCGTGCCATGGCTGAAGGTCGGCGTGCTGGTGAAGACTTCGTCGCCAGCACTCACCAGCAGCGCGTCGAGCAATTTCTCCTCGATCGCAGGAGGGCACACCAGTGCCAGGCAGAACTTAGACATGGCTCAGCTCCAGGGCGGTGGCTGCGCCTGGCTTCGCGTGGGCGAAGCGCAGGTACAGGATGGGCAGCAGGATCAGCGTCAGCGCGGTGGCCGTGATCAGTCCGCCGATGACGACGATGGCCAGCGGCCGCTGAATCTCGGAGCCGGGCCCGGTGGCGAACAGCAAGGGGATCAGGCCAAAGGCCGTGATCGCTGCGGTCATCAGCACTGGGCGCAGTCGCCTTCGCGCGCCTTGTGTCACGCAGTCCAGCAGCGACAGGCCTTCGGCATGCAACTGGTTGAAGTAGCTCACCAGCACCACGCCGTTGAGCACCGCAATGCCCAGCAGCGCGATGAAACCCACCGAGGCAGGCACCGACAGGTACTCACCCGTGACCCACAGCGCCACGATGCCGCCGACCAGCGCGAACGGGATGTTGCTGAGCACCAGCAAGGCCTGCCGCACCGAGCCGAAGGTCGAGAACAGGATCAGGAAGATCACACCCAGCGACACCGGCACCACCAGCGCCAGCGCGCCGAGGCGCGCTGCTGGTTCTCGAACTGGCCGCCCCAGGTGATGCGGTAGCCGGTGGGCAGCTTCACCGTCTCGGCCACCTTAACCTTCGCCTCCTCGACGAAGCCGACCAGGTCGCGCCCGGTGACGTT
>JANOJJ010000523.1:0-2682 GCA_031408155.1 Rubrivivax sp. | reverse complement strand
CCCGGCACGGCCAGACCAGCGGCCACCGGTCGCTGCTGCAGCAGCCGGATGACGTCCTTGGCGGGTACATGACCCTCGATCGCGTAGCGGCCTATGACGGCCGTGTGGCACGAACCGAGTTTCAACGGGATGCGCATGCGCTCACGCATCGCTGTGTTGCCCACATCGTGAACGCGCACGCGAAAGCCATGCGCTTCCATGTGCCCCACCCACTCCTTGCAGCAGCCGCAGGTCGGGCTCTTCCAGACCTCCGCATCGATGGGTGCGCTTTGGCCACGCACCCATGTAGGGGCCAGCAGCGCGACAGTACCTGCGAGCGCGAAGTGGCGCCGCGACAGCTTGCGATACGCGAAGGGCGCCGCCGGATTCGCAGCGGGCCGCAGCAAATTGACCGCCTTCATGGCACTCTCCATTCGAGGTTTGTTGTACGGACGCGGCTTCTTTGCGGGCCGCTATTTCACCGTGAACCGCACGCTCGCCGTTTTCTTGTCGGCCGTAGTGACCGATGCCACCACTTTGCTGCCGCTGACCAGTTTGATGCCCGTGGCCTCGAGCTTGTCGCCCACAGGCTTGAGTTCGGCCTCTGCTTTAGCTGCGCCGCTCAACACGGTGAGCTTGCCGCTGGCCCCCGTTACGGGCACCGGCTTGCCGTGGTCGTCGATGTAGATCGAGGCGCCGTCAGCTTGCACGACCAGTTCAAAGTTCAGATGGTTTGCAGATTGGACAATGCCACCGCGCTTGGGCTTGGCGTCGCCATCTGCATGCACGGTGGTAAAGCCCAGCACACCGAGCGCAAGCAGCAGTATCGAAACCAGTTTCGTGACCATCACATGTCTCCATCGACAAACTCAGGCGCACTTGAAGGCGGCGCCTGGAAGGCCTTGTTGCGCTCAGAAGCTCTCCGTCTGTTCAACCTCGAGCAGACGCTCGAGCGGGCGTTGGCCCCACAGGTAAAACATGACCGGCGTGACCACCGTGTCGAGCAGCGTCGAGCTGACGAGCCCGCCGAAGATCACCACCGCCACCGGATGCAGGATCTCCTTGCCCGGTGCGTCGGCGGCCAGCAGCAGCGGCACCAGCGCGAACGCGGCCACCAGCGCCGTCATCAGCACGGGGGTCAGCCGCTCCAGCGAGCCGCGCACGATCATCTTGCGGCCGAAGACCTCGCCCTCGAACGCGCACAGGTTGATGTAGTGGCTGATCTTCAGGATGCCGTTGCGCGTGCTGATGCCTGCCAGCGTGATGAAGCCCACCAGCGCCGCCACCGACAGCGGTTGGTCCGACAACCACAGCGCCACCACGCTGCCCACCAGCGCCAGCGGGATGTTGCTCATGATCATCAGCGCCAGCGTGGTCGACTTGTAGCGGCTGTACAGCACCAGGAAGATCATCGCCAGCGACACCAGTGACAGCAGGCCGATCAGCCGCGTCGCTTGTTCCTGCGCCTGGAACTGGCCCTCCAGCGCCACGCTGTAGCCGGCCGGCAGCGGGCTGGCCGCCACCTCGGCGCGGATGCGCTCGACGATCTTGCCCAAGTCGCTGCCGTCGCTGTTGGCCGAGAGCACGATGCGCCGCCGCGTGATCTCGCGGCTGAGCGGGTTCGGGCCGTCGCCTTCTTCGACGCTCGCCAGTGCCGACAGCGGCACGCGCCCGCGCGGTGTTTCGATCAGCAGGTTCTGCAGGCCCTGCTTGCCGCGCTCGCTGTCGGGCAGACGCAGCATCAGGTCGAAGCGGCGGTTGCCTTCAATGAGCTGCGTCACCCGGCTGCCTTCGATCAGCGTCTCCAGCGATTCGAGCACGTGACCCGGCGCCACGCCGTAGGTGGCGGCCTTGTCGTAGTCCAGCCGCACCTTGAGCTGCGGGATCAGCACCTGCTTTTCGATCTGCAGGTCGGTGATGCCGGGGATGGTGGCCAGGCGCTCGCGCAGGCCCGCCGCCAGGCCACGCAGCGTGTCCAGATCCTCGCCGAAGACCTTCACCGCGATCTGCGCGCGCACGCCCGACAGCAGGTGGTCCAGCCGGTGCGAGATCGGCTGGCCGACGTTGACCACCGCCGGCAGCAGGGCCAGCCGGTTGCGCAGGTCCTGCGTGATCTGGTCGCGGTTGCGCGCCGATGCCTTGAGGTCGACGTCCATCTCCGACGAGTGCACGCCTTCGGCATGTTCGTCCAGTTCGGCGCGGCCGGTGCGCCGGCCGACCTTGATGACCTCGGGCACCTGCATCGCCAGCTGTTCGGCGAGCACGCCGATGCGGTTGGATTCGGCCAGCGACGTGCCGGGGTTGAGCAGCAGGCTCACCGTCAGGGTGCCTTCGTTGAACGGCGGCAGAAAGGCACGCGCGAAGAACGGCACGCTGGCGGCAGCGCCGACGACGGCGAGCGCGGCGATGGCGACGACCCCCCGCGCGCGGCCAAATGACCATTCCAGCAGCCGCGCGTCCCCGCGCTTGAGCACGCGCACCAGCGGGCTGTCCGCCTCGTGGTGGGCGCCGCCTTCGCCCCAGCGCCAGAACTGCCACCAGCGGCGCGGCGCCCGCGCGGCGTTCGACGGCGGCTGCGCCAACAGGTAGTACGCCATCACCGGTGTGATCGACACCGAGACGAACATGCTGGCCAGGATGGAGACGATGTAGGCCACGCCCAGCGGCGTGAAGAGCCGCCCCTCGATGCCGGGCAGCGCGAAC
>JANOJJ010000497.1:0-1508 GCA_031408155.1 Rubrivivax sp. | reverse complement strand
GTCGACGACCGAGCCGTTGCTTACGTAGGTCCGCCCCCGTGGCAGGCGGTTGGCGTAGTCGCTGTAGGCCTCGAGGTTGTCGCACCAGGCCTTGCCCCAGAAGCTGCGCGCAATCGTGCGGCCGGCGATGGCCACCGGCTGGCAGGCCTGCCCATCCTTTTGCATCGCCTTGGCCATGCGCTCGGCCTGGCGCCGTCGTTGTGCCACCGGCACATAGGGCGCCCAGTCGCTGTAGTAACTCCGTCTCATCGGTGCATGCTGCGTTGTCGTGAATGGACCGCCGGGGATCTCAAGCCGCCTTGACCTCGTCGAGCGCGCTGCCGATGTCCAGCGCCACCATGCGCAGCAGTTCGTCGTTGCTCAGTTCGGTCAGCACGGCCTCGCCGCCGCCACCGTCGACGACCTGGCTGGACAGGCTCGACTTGGCCGCGATGAGGGCATCGATTCTCTCTTCGACCGTGCCGCGGCAGACGAACTTGTGGACCAGCACGTTCTTCTTCTGCCCGATGCGGTAGGCGCGGTCGGTGGCCTGGTTCTCCACCGCCGGGTTCCACCAGCGGTCGAAGTGCACCACGTGCGAGGCGGCGGTCAGGTTCAGGCCCGTGCCGCCTGCCTTGAGTGACAGCACGAAGAACGGCGGCCCGGCATCACTCTGGAACGCGTCGACCAGCGCGCGTCGCGCCTTCACCGCGGTGCCGCCATGCAGCACCAGCCCCGAGCGGCCGAACACGCCTTGCAGGAAGCCGGCCAGCGGCGCCGTCATTTCCTGGAACTGGGTGAAGAGCAGCATCTTTTCCTGCCGCGTCGCGATCGCCTCGGCCAGTTCCTGCAGGCGGGCGAACTTGCCGCTGTCCTGCGGCCGGAAGGCGCCATCGCCCAGCCATTGCGACGGGTGGTTGCAGATCTGCTTGAAGCGCATCAGGAAGGCCAGCACCGCACCCCGGCGGGCAATGCCGTCCAGGCTGTCGATCGCCTGTGCCAGCGCGTCCACGCCCTGCTGGTAGAGCCGGGCCTGCACGCGCGTCAGGCTGCAGTGCGCCTGCACCTCGGTCTTGTCGGGCAGGTCGGCGATGACCCGCTTGTCGCTCTTCAGGCGGCGCAGGATGTAGGGCCCGACCAGCTTGCGCAGCGGCGCATAGTCGGCATGCTCGTCCTGCTCGAGACGGTGCACGAAGCGGCCGAAAGTCGCCGCCGAGCCGAGCAGACCCGGGCAGATGAAATCGAACAGCGACCACAGGTCACCGAGCCGGTTCTCCACCGGCGTGCCCGTCAAGGCAAAGCGCACGCGGCTCTTCAGCGCCTTGACTTTTCGCGTCTGCAGCGCGGCCGGGTTCTTGATCGCCTGCGCTTCGTCCAGCACCAGCAGCGACCAGGCCTGCTCGGCCAGTGCGGGCAGGCGGCCCACGCTGCCGTAGCTGGTGACCACCAGGTTCACCGCGGCCAGCTGCCGGGGTGTCAGCGCGGCCAGCGCGGCGGCCGGCAGCGCCGACGAATGCGCGACCAGCAGC
>JANOJJ010000494.1:0-4644 GCA_031408155.1 Rubrivivax sp. | reverse complement strand
GATCGATTGCCTCTCAGCCTCTCAGTTCAACTCGTTGCGATAGTGGAAGCGTTCGGTATGGTAGAGGCCACGACGCAACTCCACCGGTTTGTCGCCGTAGGTGAACGACAGCCGCTCGACCAGCAGCACGGGGGTGCCGGCATCCACGCCGAGCAGGCCCGCATCGTCCTGGGTTGCCGCCAGCGCCCGGATCTTTTCTTCGGCCCGGATCATGCGCACGCCGAACTCGGTTTCGAACAGCCCGTACATCGGCCCGCGCCAGCCGCCGAGCTTGTCGGCCGTCAGCCCCTTGAACAGCGGGCCGGGCAGCCAGATCTCGTCGAGCACCACGCCTTGGCCCGCGTCCAGCAGCAGGCGCCGCACCTGAACGGCGGCCTCACCGCTCTTGAGCTCGAGCGAGCGTGCCACCTCGGCCGGCGCGCGCATGCGCCGGCACTCGAGCAAGCGGCGCTGCAGCCGGCCGTCCGTGCCGTCGTCGCGCATCAGGCGAAGAAAGCGGTACTGGGTTCGCTCTTCGGCATGGGTGGCGACGAAGGTGCCCTTGCCCTGACGGCGCACCAGGTGGTTTTCCTGCGCCAGTTCGTCGATCGCCTTGCGCACCGTGCCCTGGCTGACCTTGAAGCGCGCAGCGAGTTCGAACTCGCTGGGTATCACTTCGCCGGGCTTCCACTCGCCGGCCTGCAGGCTGCGCAACAGCCGGGCCTTGATCTGCTGGTACAGCGGGCTGAACGACGGCGCCGGGTCCGCAACGCTGGCCTGGCCTGAGGCAGCGGGGGTGTCGGCGGCTTCGGCGACGGGAGGCATGTCGCCATTGTGTCTTACATAAGACATAAGAGTGCCGTCAGGGTGCCGGCGCTAGAATCGACGACTGATCTGGATCAGTCTTCAGCCCCTCCTTTTCGCCCCATCCTTCAGGAGCCTCCCATGAGCAAGAAACCCGTCCGCGTGGCCGTCACCGGCGCCGCCGGCCAGATCGGATACGCCCTGTTGTTCCGCATTGCCTCGGGCGAAATGCTGGGCCGTGACCAGCCGGTGATCCTGCAATTGATCGAGATCCCGGACGACAAGGCGCAAAAGGCACTCAAGGGCGTGATGATGGAACTCGAGGACTGCGCCTTCGCGCTGCTGGCCGGCATGCAAGCCCACGCCTCGCCCGAGACCGGCTTCAAGGACACCGACTACGCGGTGCTGGTCGGTGCCCGCCCGCGTGGCCCCGGCATGGAGCGTGCCGACCTGCTGGCCGCCAACGCGCAGATCTTCACCGCCCAAGGCAGGGCGCTCGACCAGTCGGCCAGCCGCAACGTCAAGGTGCTGGTGGTCGGCAACCCGGCCAACACCAACGCCTACATCGCGATGAAGAGCGCGCCGGGTCTGCCGCGCGAGAGCTTCACGTCGATGATGCGGCTGGACCACAACCGTGCCGCCAGCCAGATCGCCGCGAAGACCGGCAATCCGGTCGCCTCGATCAAGAAGCTGGCGGTGTGGGGCAACCATTCGCCCACCATGTACGCCGACTACCCGTTTCGCGACGATCGACGGCGCCGGCGTGAAGGACCTGATCAACGACCAGGTCTGGAACAAGGACACCTTCCTGCCCACGGTCGGCAAGCGCGGCGCGGCGATCATCGAGGCGCGCGGCCTGTCGTCGGCCGCATCGGCTGCCAACGCGGCCATCGACCACATGCGCGACTGGGCCCTGGGCACCGGCGGCGAATGGGTCACGATGGGCGTGCCCAGCAACGGCGAATACGGCGTCCCGAAGGACGTGATGTTCGGCTACCCCGTCACCTGCGAAGGCGGCCGGTACAAGATCGTGGAAGGCCTTCCGATCGACGCCTTCAGCCAGGCCTGCATCGACAAGACGCTGGCCGAGCTGACGGGCGAACAAGACGGCGTGAAACACCTGCTGTAAACGGCCACGGCCTGGCTGCCCAGAAGGGTAGCGGGCTTCAACGGATTGCGTCGGCAAACCACGCCGCGCGCACCTCGGCCGGCAGTTGCGGGCCGCCGGCGACCGCGGTGCGCTGTGCGCGCTCAAGCACCTGCCAGAAGTAGCGGTAGCTGGCGCGGTCGTGCAGCACGTCATGCTGGCGGATCGGCGCCCACTGCGCCGCTTGCGCCGCTTGCAGGATCTCGATCGCCTGATCGATCTCGGCCACGGTGGGCGTGAAGGCGTCGACGATGGGGCGGATCTGCGCCGGGTGGATGCTCCACATGCGGGTGTAGCCGAAGCGCCGGCCGGCCATCTCGGCGGCGGCCTGCAAGGCCCCGCTGTGCTTGAATTCGGTCACCACGCAGTGCGACGGGACCTTGCCTTCGGCATGGCAGGCGGCGGCGATCTCGAGCTTGGCGCGCACCACCAGCGGATGCTCGAACTGCCCCGGCACGCCCATCGCCGATTGAGGAATGGCGCCGCGGTGCGCCGACACGAAGTCCATCAGCCCGAACGACAGCGACTCGATGCGCGGATGGGCCGCGATGGCATGCACGTCGCGCAGGGCGCCGTGAGTCTCGATCAGCGCATGCAAGGGGATGTCGGCCCCGCCGCCGGCGTCGATGGCGGCCGCTGCGCGCTGCACCTCGACCGCCAGGCGCGGCTTGGGCAGCATCAGGTAGGCCGGGCGCCGGCGTGCCGCCAGCACGATCGCCACCACGTCGGCAAAACGCGCGTGGCCCAGCGGCAGCACGCGCACACCGACGCGGCCGAAACGGTTGAGCGGGCTGGCCAGCAGCTCGGCGATCAGGTGCGCGTGGTCGACCTCGCCTCCGAGCGGCGCGCCATCCTCGTTGTCGAGCGTGACGTCGAACACCGGGCCCATCTCGGCCTGCAGTTGCAGGCTCTTCCTCATGCGCGCTTCGACCCCGCTGTAGTGGTCGCACACCGGCAGCGCGGGCACGCTGCGCTCGTCGGGGTCGAACAGGGCCTGGCGGGGATCGGTCGCTTTCATGGGCTGGCGTGGCAGTGGTGGCGTCGACAGCGGCGAGCGTAACGCGGCGCGGCAGCCGTCGTGCAGCGCTGCGCGCCAGCGCTCTGGGTTTCCCCCATTGCCCGCGCAGCAAGCCAAGGCAAGATGCGTGCTCATATCGTATGACGATTAGGAGACACCCCTTGATGACGCACGCGCGCAATCTGCACCGCATCCGCCGTGGCCTGCTGGGCTTGATGTTGACGTCACTGGTCGGCGCCGCGATGGCGCAGACCTACCCCGACCGGCCGATCACGATGGTGGTGCCCTGGGGCGCTGGCGGTGGCACCGACGCCGTGGCGCGCATGATCGCCAGCCTGATGGAGCGCGACCTGGGCCAGCCGATCAACGTGGTCAACCGCACCGGCGGGTCGGGCGTGGTCGGGCACTCCGCGATCGCCAGCGGGCCGGCCGACGGCTACACGATCGGGATGATCACGGTGGAGATCACCATGATGCATCACCAGAAGCTGACCGAGTTGAGCCCCGCCAGCTACACGCCGATTGCGCTCGTCAACCTCGACCCGGCGGGCTTTCAGGTCCGCGCCGATAGCCCGTACAAGACGATGGGCGACGTGCTGGCCGCGGTGAAGGCCAATCCGGGCAAGTTCAAGGCCTCGGGCACCGGCCAGGGCGGTATCTGGCATCTGGCGCTGGCCGGCTGGCTGCGTGATGCCAAGGTCGACCCGGCGGCAGTGCCCTGGGTGCCCAGCAATGGCGCCGCGCCCGGCCTGCAGGACCTGGCCGCCGGCGGGGTTGAATTCGTGCCCTGCTCGTTGCCCGAGGCGCGCTCGCTGATCGACGCCGGCAAGGTGCGCTCGCTGGCGGTGATGGCCGGCCAGCGCACGGCGCTGTTCCCCAACGTGCCGACGCTCAAAGAGGCGACTGGCTCCGACTGGGCCACCGGCGCCTGGCGCGGCATCGCCGCACCCAAGGGCCTGCCGCCGGCGCTGGCGGCGCGGCTCGAAGCGTCGGTCAGGAAGGCCTACGAGAGCAAGGAATACAAGGACTTCATGGCCCAGCGCGGCTTCGGGCTGCTGTGGGGCAGCGGAGCCGAGTTCGCGTCGTTCATGGCCAAGGGCGACGCCGACATGAAGGCGGTGATGACAGCCGTTGGCCTGGTCAAGTAGCCGCCGGTGCAGCGCATCGATCGAGCTGTCGGCCTGGGGCTGACGCTGCTGGCCCTGCTTGTACTGTGGTCGGCGCGGCAGTTTCCCAACGTGCCGGGGCAAAAGGTTGGCGCGGGCTTCCTGCCGATGCTGGTGGGCGCCGGCTTGCTGTTGTGCGGCCTGGCGCTGCTGTGGCGCAGCCGGCGCGCGCCGGCTGGGCCCGACGCCGTGCGCGTTCGCGTGGCCGAACAGGTTCGGCCGGCGCTGGTGGTGATGGCGGCCCTCGGGCTGTACGTGCTGGCGGCCGACCGGGTGGGTTATCTGCTGGTTGCGCCGGTGGCCCTGATGCTGGTGTTCAAGGCGCTGATGGTGGCCTGGAGGCCGGCGCTGCTGTGGGCTGTGTGCGGTACGCTGGTGGTGCACGTGGCGTTCTACAAGCTGCTGCGCGTGCCCTTGCCCTGGGGCGTCATTCGCCCGCGAGCGAATCGAGCTCCGCGTCAGGCAGAGCCTTCAGGATGTCGACCAGCCGCAGCGGTTTTTGCGCCTTTACCCCCACGATAAGTGCCGGG
>JANOJJ010000484.1:0-10690 GCA_031408155.1 Rubrivivax sp. | reverse complement strand
TCGTGCACATCATGCCGTGGCTGATGGAGCGCCAGCTCGACGACACGGCAGGCAAGCTGCTGCAGAAGTCGCTCGAAGAACGTGGCATCCGCTTCGAGATCGGCGCCCAAACCGAAGCCCTCGTCCCTGACCGCAACGGCCGCGTGATGGCCGTGCGCTTGAAGGACGGGCGCGAGATTGCGGCCGATCTGGTGGTGATGGCCGCCGGCATCCGCCCCAACACCGCGCTGGCCGAAAGCGCCGGCCTGCTGTGCCAGCGCGGCATCGTCGTCAGCGACACCTTGCAGACCGTGACCGACCCACGCATCTACTCGGTCGGTGAATGCGCGGCGCACCGCGGCATCGCCTACGGCCTGGTGGCGCCGCTGTTCGAGCAGGGCAAGGTCTGCGCCACCCATCTGGCCGAGTTCGGCATCGGGCGCTACAGCGGCAGCCAGGTCAGCACCAAGCTCAAGGTCACCGGCATCGACCTCTTCTCGGCCGGCGACTTCATGGGCAGCGAGCAATGCGAAGAGCTGGTGTTGAGCGACCCCTGCGGCGGCGTCTACAAGAAGCTGGTGATCAAGGCCGACAAGCTGGTCGGCGCCTGCCTGTACGGCGACACGGTCGACGGCAGCTGGTACTTCAAGCTGATCCGCGACGGCCGCAGCGTGGCCGGCATCCGCGACAAGCTGATGTTCGGCGAAAGCAACATCGGTGACGCCGGGCACCAGGGCCAAAGCCGCGCCGCGGCCATGGCCGACACCGACGAGGTCTGCGGCTGCAACGGCGTCAGCAAGGGCCGCATCTGCAAGGCGATCAAGGAGCAAGGCCTGTTCACGCTCGAAGAGGTGCGCAAGCAGACCAAGGCCAGCGCCAGCTGCGGCTCCTGCACCGGCCTGGTCGAGCAGTTGCTGATGTTCACCGCCGGCGGCGACTACAGCGCGGCGCCCCGGCTGAAGGCGATCTGCGGCTGCACCGAGCTCGGGCTCCAGGCCGTGCGCGACGCGATCCGCCAGCAGCAGTTGCTGAGCATCGCCGACGTGCATCTCGCGCTGGCCTGGCGCACGGCCGACGGTTGCGCCAGCTGCCGGCCGGCAATCAACTACTACCTGCTGTCGACCTGGCCGAAGCAGGCTCAGGACGACCCGCAAAGCCGCTATATCAACGAACGCAGCCACGCCAACATCCAGAAGGACGGCCGCTACAGCGTGGTCCCGCGCATGTGGGGCGGCGAGACAACGGCGAGTGAACTGCGGCGCATCGCCGACGCGGTGGACAAGTACAAGATCCCGACCGTCAAGGTCACCGGCGGCCAGCGCATCGACCTGCTCGGCGTGAAAAAGGAAGACCTGCCCGCGGTGTGGAAGGACATCGGCATGCCCAGCGGCCACGCCTATGCCAAGGCCTTGCGCACGGTGAAGACCTGTGTCGGCAGCGAATGGTGCCGCTTCGGCACGCAAGACAGCACGCAGATGGGCAAGGACCTGGAACGTGCGCTGTGGCGCATGTACGCGCCGCACAAGGTCAAGCTGGCGGTCAGCGGCTGCCCGCGCAACTGCGCCGAGGCCGGCATCAAGGACGTCGGCGTAATTGGCGTCGATTCGGGCTGGGAGCTCTACGTCGCCGGCAACGGCGGCATCAAGACCGAGGTGGCGCAATTCCTGTGCAAGGTGGGAACGCCGGCCGAGGTGCTGGAATTCAGCGGCGCCTTCCTGCAGCTCTATCGCGAGGAAGGCTGGTACCTCGAGCGCACGGTGCACTACGTGCGCCGGGTCGGGCTCGACCACGTGAAGAAGCGGGTGCTCGAAGACGCGCCAGGGCGGCGCTCGCTGTGGGAGCGCCTGCAGTTCAGCCTCGACGGCGAGCCCGACCCCTGGTTCGAGTTCGAGCAGGCACGGGTGGACGTGCGGCAGTTCGAACCAGTCACCCTGTCGACCGCCCTCGAGCAAGCCGCATGACGAACTGGACCGCCATCTGCCGGGTCGATGACATCCCCGTGCTCGGGTCGCGCCGCGTCGCACGCGAACAAGGCCTGGCGGTGGCCCTGTTCCGCACCAGCACCGACAAGGTCTACGCGCTGCTCGACCGCTGCCCGCACAAGGGCGGGCCGCTGTCGCAAGGCATCGTCTTCGGCGAGGCCGTGGCCTGCCCGCTGCACAACTGGACGATCGCCTTCGTCGACGGCACGGCGCGCGCGCCCGATGACGGCTGCACGCCGACCTTCGCCTGCAGGGTCGAAGCCGGCCAGGTGTTCCTCGACCGACAGGAGATCGCGACCAAGGCGCTGGACTTCACCGCACCGCTGGCCGGCCCCTGCAGCAAGGCCTGCGCCTGACGCGCCGACGATGACCGACACGCGCTCCACCTGCCCGTACTGCGGCGTCGGCTGCGGCGTGATCATCGAAAGCGACGGCGCGATGATCACCGGCGTGCGCGGTGACCCCGAGCACCCGGCCAACTTCGGCCGCCTGTGCACCAAGGGCAGCACGCTGCACCTGACGGCTGCCGTGCACATCCAGCGCCAGGTGCGCGCGCTGCAGCCGATGCGTCGCGCCGCGCGCGGCGGCCCGCTGCAGGCCGTGTGCTGGGACCAGGCGCTCGACACCGTGGCCGACCGCTTCGCCAGTGTCATCGAGCGCCACGGCCCCGACGCCGTCGGCCTGTACCTGTCGGGCCAGTTGCTGACCGAGGACTACTACGTCTTCAACAAGCTGGCCAAGGGACTCATCGGGTCCAACAACGTCGACAGCAACTCGCGCCTGTGCATGAGCAGCGCGGTCGCCGGCTACAAGCAGAGCCTGGGTGCCGACGCGCCACCGGCCTGCTACGACGACATCGGCCTGGCGCAGACGATCTTCATCACCGGCTCCAACATGGCCTGGGCGCACCCGGTGCTGTTCCGCCGGCTGGAAGATGCGCGCCGCGCCAACCCGGCGCAAAGGCTCATCGTGGCCGACCCGCGGCGCACCGAGACCGCCGCGGTGGCCGACCTGCACCTGCAACTGCTGCCCGGCACCGACGTCGTACTGCACCATGCGCTGCTGCACGTCATGCTGTGGGAAGGTTTGATTGACACCGCCTACATCGCTGCACACACGAGCGGATTCGAACCCCTGCGCGACCGGGTGCGTGAGTTCACGCCGGCCCATGGCGGCAGGATCTGCGGCCTGAACGAGGCCGACATCGTGCAGGCCGCGCGCTGGTTTGCCAACGTCGACCCGGTCGACGCTTCGCGCCGCCGACCGACCTTGTCGCTGTACTGCCAGGGCCTGAACCAGAGCAGCAGCGGCACCGACAAGAACAGCAGCCTGATCAACCTGCACCTGGCCAGCGGCCAGATCGGCCAGCCCGGCGCCGGCCCGTTCTCGCTCACCGGCCAGCCCAACGCGATGGGCGGACGCGAGGTCGGCGGCCTGGCCAACCTGCTGTCGGCGCACCGCGACCTGGCCGACCCGACGCAGCGCGCCGAGGTGGCCGCGCTGTGGGGCGTGATCGACGTGCCCGCCACGCCGGGCAAGAGCGCGGTCGAACTGTTCCAGGCCGCAGCCGACGGCACGATCAAGGCGCTGTGGATCGTCTGCACCAACCCGGCCCAGTCGATGCCCGACCAGGCGCTGGTGCGGCGTGCCCTCGAACGCGCCGAGTTCGTGCTCGTGCAGGAGGCCTACGCCAACACCGCCAGCGTGCCCTTTGCCGACGTGTTGCTGCCGGCCAGCAGCTGGGGTGAGAAGGACGGCACCGTCACCAACAGCGAACGCCGCATCAGCCGCGTGCGGCCGGCCATCGCGCCGCCGGGCCAGGCCCGTGACGACTGGCGCATCGCACAGGACGTTGCGTTACGCCTGGAACGGCGCTTGCCGTCGCGGCGCATCGACGCCCTGCGCGGCCAGAGCCTGTTCGGCTACGACTCGCCCGAGGACGTCTGGAACGAACATCGCGAGAGCACGCGCGGCCGCGACCTCGACATCACCGGTCTGACCTGGGCTGCGCTGGCGCAGCCGCAGCAATGGCCCTGCCGTGAAGGCCAGAGCGAAGGCACGGCGCGCCTGTACGGCGACGGCTGCTACCCGACGCCCGACGGCCGCGCACGTTTCGTCGCCCCGGCCTGGCGACCGCCGGCCGAGCCACGCGATGCACGCTATCCGCTGTCGCTGACCACCGGACGGCTGCGCGACCAGTGGCATGGCATGAGCCGCACCGGCACCCTGGGCCGGCTGTTCGCGCACAGCAGCGAGCCGGCGCTGGAGCTGCATCCGCAGGAGCTGCAGCGCCGGCATTGGGTGGACGGCGAGCTGGTGCGCGTGATGTCGCGCCGCGGCGAACTGGTGCTGCCGGTGCGCTCCAGCGACTCGGTGGCGCCGGCGCAGGCCTTCATCGCGATGCACTGGGGCCCCGAATGGATCTCGGGCCTGGGCGTCAACGCGCTGACCAGCGCTGCCTTCTGCCCGCAGAGCAAACAACCCGAGCTCAAGCACACGGCGGTGCGCATCGAGCCGGCCGCCCTGCCCTGGCAACTGGTGGCCGCGGCCTGGCTGCCGGCAGAGCAGGCGCTGGCGCTGCTGGCCCGGCTGCGCGCCCAGTTCGGCGCCTTCGGCTACGCCAGCGCCACCCCGTTCGGCCGCGAGCCGCAGGCGCAGATCGGCCTGCTCTTTCGCGCCGCTGCGGCCACGCCGGTAGCCGATGAGCGACTGGCCGCGATTGAAGCACTGCTCGGCCTGGACGTCGGCCCGGTGCTGCGTTATGCCGATGCAGGTGCCGGCCAGCGCCGCGCGATGCGCCTGGCCGACAGCGGCAGCCTGCAGGCCTTTGTGCTCGCCGGGGACGCCTCGGCGCAGGGCTGGGTGCTCGAACTGCTGCAGCAGGGCCAGGACGCCGGCGCCTACGGCCGCGCACTGCTGGCCGCCAGCAAGACGCCGCCGCTGGCCGTGCCGCCGCGCAGCCCGCAGGTCTGCGCCTGCCTGGACGTGAGCCAAGCGCGCGTCGTGGCAGCCGCCGCAGGCTTGGGCGGCAGCGCCGAGCAACGCCTGCAGGCGCTGCAGCGGCAGTTGAAATGCGGCACGTCATGCGGCAGTTGCGTGCCGGCGCTGAAGGGCCTGCTGCAGCGCCACCCGGCGACCGCGCCTGCAAGGGCAGCCAGCCCCGCCTGAACAGCGCACGACCCGCCGTCACCGCGCCCGGCGCCTGCCCGGGCGACCACGCCAGGCAGTCACAGCGGCGACGGTGGCTGCCGCTGGGCCAGCAGCACGGCCAGGGCTGCCGAGGCCAGGCGCGCGGTGGCTCCGTCGGCCCGGCTGGTCAGCGCGATCGGGACCCGCGCGCCGAGCACCACGCCGCTGCCCATGGCACCGGCCAGGTACTCGAGCAGCTTGGCCAGGATGTTGCCGGAGACGAGGTCGGGCACCAGCAGGATGTCGGGGTCGCCGGCCACCGGCGACACGATGCCCTTGATGCGCGCTGCTTCGGCAGAGATTGCGTTGTCAAAGGCCAGCGGGCCGTCGATCAGGCCGCCGGTGATCTGCCCGCGGTCGGCCATCTTGCACAAGGCGGCGGCGTCGAGCGTGCACGACATCTTCGGGTTCACGCTCTCGACCGCGGCCAGCACGGCCACTTTGGGCCGGTCGATGCCGAGCACGCGCGCGAGGTCGATCGCGTTCTGCACGATGTCTACCTTGTCCTCGAGCGACGGCGCGATGTTCATCGCGGCGTCGGTCACGAACAGCGGCTTGTGGTACATCGGCACGTCGAAACGGAACACGTGCGACAGGCGGCGCCCGGTGCGCAGCTCGGGCCGTGCCAGCACGGCCTTCATCAGTTCGTCGGTGTGCAGGCTGCCCTTCATCAGTGCGCGCACCTCGCCGGCAGCGGCCAGCGCTGCTGCGCGTTCGGCCGCGGCGTGGCTGTGCGGCACGTCCTCGATCACGGCGCTGCCCAGGTCCAGCCCGGCCTGCTCGGCCACCGCCAGCAACTTGTCGCGCGGGGCCACGAAGACCGGCGTGAACAAGCCCTGGCTGGCGGCGTCGAGCGCGCCGCGCAGCGATTCGCTGTCGCAGGGGTGCACGATGGCGCAGCGCAGGCGCTGGTGCTGGCGCGCCTGATCGAGCAGGCGCTGCACGCCCGCCGCGGCGTCGAACACATGCCAGCGCAGTCCGCTGGCGCGGGGCACGCGCTGCTTGTGCGTCGGCGCGATGACCACCGCCTCGCCCTGCATCAGGTCGGGCCCACCCTGCTTGCGCACCACGCAGTCGAGCGTGACCTCGCCGCGGCTGGCATCCTTGCCCGTCACGCGGACCGTGATCTCGAGGATGTCGCCGGCGACGGCGGGGCCCAGGAAGCGCAAACGCTGCTCGACGTAGCGTGTGCCCGGCCCCGGGAACACCGTGCCCAGCACGGTGGACACCAGCGCGCCGCTCCACATGCCATGCGCCGTCTTGCCGGCCAGCCCTTCGCCGCGCGCGTAGGCATCGTCGAGGTGGGTCGGGTTGAGGTCGCCCGAGACGGCGGCAAAGCCGGCGATGTCGGCGTCACTGAGGCTGCGCGTGAGCGTAGCGCCCTGCCCGATGGCGAGCTCGTCGAAGGTCGTGTTTTGCAACCATTCCTGCTGCAGATCAGCATGCATGTTCGAAAAGCTCCGGCCGGTTTGCGCTCAGACCCAGGGCAGGACGGTCAGCCAGGACTTCAGGCGGCGCCCGCGCAGGCGGTGATTCTGCACGCGCTCGCTGAGGCGCGACGCCAGGCGCTGGTCTTCGTCCAGGCGGACGATCGCCATCGCCTCGTCGTTGTCGCCCGGCAGGTCCATCAGGGCCAGGCGGGAGTCGCCACAGGGCGACACCAGGTCCTTAAGTTCCTGCCGCGACGTGTTGCGCGGCAGGCCGAAGATCATCATCCGAATGTTGCGGCTCATGGTGGTCGATCGATCTCGTCAGTTCAAGTTGATGACAGCGCGCGGGCGGGGCCGCGGGCACTACGAAGGGCCGGGCGCTGGGCGCCCGACAAACGGGCCGCGGCAGCAGGCGCCGGTGCTGCGGCCAGGGCTTCGAGCGGAGACGTCAAGCGGCACGCCAGGTCCATCACGCGCGTCGGGTCCGCCTCCAGCGTGCCCATCAGCAGTTCGATGATTTCCGAGAGCGGGTGGTCCAGCGTCGGCTCGATCATCAGCACCGCCGCCGCGACCGCCAGCGCCCGCTCGCGCGAGCCGGCATCGGGCAGCATGGCGGCCAGCGCGTTCAGCGCCTCGACCGGTGCCACCGCTGCGATGCGGGCTTCGTCGTGCAGCAGTTGCACCCAGTCGGTGGCCGCGCCATCGCGGCCGGGCTGTACGTGGGCGAGCAGGTGCGCCAGCCGGAAACTGCGGCGCTCGAAGCTGCCGCTGCTCAACATGCCGGCCAGCACGATGCGGCACACCGCCTGTTCGAACCCGCCTTCGGTGATGTGCACCATCACCTCGCGTCGCCGCTGCGCCAGATCGGTCATGGCGCGCGCCTGGGCGGCCTCGTCGTCGGGCCGTTCGGGCGGCAGCACCGAGCCCAGGCCGAACGGGCCGAAGGCCAGCCGGGTCGATTGGACCACCGCCTGGTCGCGCCAGTCGCGCCATTGGTCCAGCGCCTGCTCGATGCGCGCGGAGGCCGCGCGTTCGATCTGCCGCGCCGGATGGTCGCCGGCAATCGGGTGGCGATCGGCCACGATGCGCCTGGCCGCCTCTTCAAGCAGCGCAGCCAGTGGATGCTGGTCGCTGAACAGCCGTCGTTGCCAGCGCAGCGGATGCAACTCGGTCATCGCGTCGCCGATGGCGCGCATCGGCAGCGCGCGCAGCCACGGCCGCAGCCAGGTCTTGTAGAGCGAGGTGTTGATCTCGGACAGCTTGGCCACGCTGGAGAAGAGCTGCTCTTCGTCGCGCCCTTCGGGGTTGATGGCGCGCAGGTCGTCCATCGTGCGGTGCTCGAAGTTGACCGTGTAGCTGCCGGGCTCGAGCGCGTCCCAGCGCTGCACGTCGTCGCCGTCCTTGTGCTGCACCTTCATCTCGTACAGGCCGGGCGGCAGGTGCTCGATGACATCGATCGAGTTGACGATCTGGTCGTGCTCTTTGCGCGCGATGTCGGCGCCGACGAAGATGCCCAGGTGGCCCACCGTCTGGTGCAGCACATACACCACCACGCGGCCGGCAGCGGCGATCGCGCATTCGCTGCCCCAGGTGTCGATGATCCAGTTCAGCGCCTGCGGCGGCGGCGTGATGTTGTCGCCCCTGGACGCGAACACCACCACGGGTGCCGTGATGCAACGCAGGTTGATCGCGCGCTCGCCGGCCATCACCTGCCCGCGCGCCAGCCGGTTGCCGACGAACAGGTTCTCGACGATGGCCTCGATCTCGGCGCCGGTCATGCGGAAGAAGCCGCCCCACCAGTGCTCGAACTCGAGGAAGCGCTCGGCCTCGGTGTCGACCTGCGACCACAGCCGGTAGTACTTGCTCCAGCAGGAGTTGGACGGGTTGAGCCGCTCGAAGTTTTCCACCAGGTAGGCGCCATCGAAGCGGTCACCGGCAAGGTCGGCCGTCAGCGCGGCCAGCCAGGCGCCCCCCATCGTGGCGCCGCTGTAGCGCATCGGGTTTTGGGTCGAGCTGCCGGCCCAGTACGACAGCGGCGCACCCACCACCAGCAGCGGACCGAACAGTTCCGGCCGCACCGCCGCCAGCATCGAGATCGCCCAGCCGGCCTGGCAGTTGCCGATCACCACCGGCTTGCGCGAGCACTCGGGGTGGCGGGCGATGACTTCCTCGACAAAGCGGGCCTCGGCGTCCATCACGTCGAACAGGGTCTGGCCTTCTTCGGGCTGCGGCCTGAAGGTGACGAAGTACACCGGGTGCCCGGCGCGCAGCGCGACACCGACCTCGGAGTCATCCTTGAAGCCACCGATGCCGGGCCCGTGGCCGGCTCGCGGGTCGACCACCACCACCGGCCGCGCACGCGGATCAAGCTCGATCGGGCTGGCCGGCAATACGCGCAGCAGCGCGTAGTTGCACGGCCGCGGCAGGCTGCGCCCATCGAGGATCAACTCGTGGCCGAACTTCAGCAGCGCCGGCTCGCCCGCGGCAACATGCTCGAGATAGGTGTTGCCGCGCCGGCGCAGCGTGTCCATGAAGAGCACGTTGCGCTCGAAGGCGTCGCGCGCGACGTCCCAGCCGGGCCACCCAAACGGGAGGGCAAACGGCAGCGAAAAAGGCAGTCCAAAAGGCAGTCTCGAACGGGACTCGGACATGGAAGGGTACCGACTGAGGCGACCCCCTTACTTCGTCCACGAGCGCGCGATCTGTAGTGCGTTTGGACTGCGCATCGTCAATTCGAAGCATTTCAAGTCCGCTGCCGGCGCGCCGATAGTGCAGGCATCCGCCTTCGTGCCGCAGGAAACGAGCCCCCATGCCCATCGAATCGCTCTTCGCCACCCCGGCCGCGCTGCCGACGGTGCCGCAGGTGGTGCAGCAGTTGATCCTGAGCTTCGAGCGCGAGGATGTCTCGGTCGACGAGATCGCAGACCGGATCTCGACCGATCCGGTGCTGAGCGCGAAGACGCTGCGGCTGGCGAACTCGGCCTACTTCCACCTGTCGCGTCATGTCGAGACGGTGCCCGACAGCCTGCGCATGCTCGGTTTCGTGATGGTGCGCAACCTGGTGCTGGGCCTGGGCGTCGTCGGTGCCTTTAAGAACGTCAAGGGACTGGACCTGGCGCAGTTCTGGCGCCACAGCCTGAACACCGCGTGCGCTGCACGCTGGCTGGCGCACGCGACCGACCGCAACAGCGACCTCGCCTTCACGGTCGGCCTGATGCACGGCCTGGGGCACCTGGTGATGCATGCCGTGCTGAAGGACAAGCTGGTGCCGCTGAACCGGCGCTGCCACGTGCTGGCGCCCGAACGTGCCGCCGTCGAGACCGCCGAACTGGGCTACCACCATGGCGCAGTCGCGGCCGAACTGGCTCGCCGCTGGAAGTTCCCCGAACCGATAGCGCAGGCCCTGTGCGACGTGCCCGCGGCCGGCGACGGACAGGCGCCCGACGGGGTGGCCGGCATCGTGCATGTGGCTGCCTGGTGGGCGGGTGTCGAAGCCCTGCGGCTGCCGCAGGACAGCATCGAAGCCAGCTGCCCGCGCGCCGTGCTGGACGCGCTCGGACTGCTGCTCGGCTGGGATGCGCCGCAGCCGCTGCTCACGCTGCTGCTGCACGGTCAACACCAGCCTTTGCCCGAGTTCGCCGAACTGAGCGGTGGCATGGAGTCGATGATCCACTGACGGGGCAGCGGGCGGCTGCGCCCGCCTCAGGCCCGTCCCGCACCTTGACGCCTTTGGGCGATGGCCAGCGCCATGTCGTCCAGGCGGACCGGCGTGGCGGGCAGCGGCAATCGCCCCTTCAGGCGCCGCACGTCACCGGCTACCGGCAACAGGTGCACACCATCTTTGTCGATCACGAAGCGCAGCACCGAGCCTTGCACCAGACCCAGCCGGCGCCGCACCTCGGCCGGCAGCAGCACCTGGCCTTTGCCTGAAACGGTGGCTCGCAGTTCGCTGGTCGTGGCCATGGCGGCTTCTCCCGGGGGCGCCTGTCATGGTGCCATACGATGCGGGCAGCGCCCGGCAGACGGCGCCATCGAAACCCAGGGAGATCGACCGACATGACCCCGCAAGCCTTCGTGCGCAAATGGGCCGCGGGCGGCCCGGCGCACGAG
>JANOJJ010000464.1:0-7194 GCA_031408155.1 Rubrivivax sp. | reverse complement strand
CGGCGAGGGCGGCGGCGAGCAGCGGGGCGAGTCGGGTCATCGGTGGTTCTCCTCAGGGCTACCGGGTGAACTGCCAGACGATACCCAGTCTCAATAGTGGAGGAGATGAATGACCTCATTGACCTGCGTCAAGACGCCGCGTCAGGCGATGTAACCAGCGAGAAAAACAGAGAAAGAAAGTGCGCCATGGACCGACGCGCAGGCCATGCCGGTCGTGTTCGCCTGAGACACCATGCGATGGGGAGATGGCTGCTGCGAAGGTCGGAACTGCTCGACATCCTGATCCCGGCCATCGCCGAGGACCCCTCGTCACCGGACAGCCTGGCGCAGGCGCGTCGACGGCTGGTTGTCGAGCATCCATTGCAGCCGTTTTCCATCGAGGCCTTTGCGATCGACGGTGACTCACGCCTGCGCAGCTTCAATCGCGAGCTCGGCGACGCCTTGCGACTGAGCCTGCAGGCCGTGCCAGGGGCCGCCGTGCGTTCGCAACCCGACATCGACGCGGACGGCGGTGACGACACGAGCGCCGAGGTCGACGACGACAGCACGGCGGACACCCTGCCGGCGTTCTTCACCAGACCGCTCGCAGCGCCTGGACCCGAGTGGCGCGAGGTCTCCATCGATCAACTGGTCGAGTTCTTCCGCAACCCTTGTCGGTACCTGTTGGAGCGACGGCTGGGTATCGATCTTGGACCAAGTGCTGCAGAGTTGCTGGATGACGAGCCCTTCCTGCCCGACTGGCCGGGGCGTACCGCCATGGCAGCCCGCCTGCTCGCCCCCTTGCTTGCAGGCGCTGCGCCGCAAGCCGTTCGCCAGCTTGCCCAGGCCGTCCACGAATGGCCCTCGGGCGCGCTCGGCAAGCAGCAGTTGGAGCGTGAACTGGAGTCGCTTGCCGGCTTTGCGGACACGATTCGTGCGCAGACGGCAGCGCCTTGCCTTGCGCCTCATCAGGTGCGCCTGCAGATCGACATCGATGGCCAAGCGTGGCACCTGGCGGGCCACTTTGCCGACCTTCGGACCGACGGGCTCGTGCGCTGGCGCTATGACAGCTTGCGTGCGGGTGATGTGCTGGCGGCCTGGATTCCACACCTGGCGCTGTGCGCTGCGCCTGCGGCGGGCGTCAAGCCGCAGACCCTGTGGCTGTCACTGGACGATCCGCTGCGCCTGGGCTCGCCGGTGCACCCTTCGGTGCTGCTGCAGAACCTGGTGCGCCTGTACCGGCGCGGCCTGTGCGAACCGCTCGAGTTCTTTCCGAAATCCGCCTGGGCCTATGTGCGCAACGGCGAGTCCTTCTACGCCGCCAGTCAGGCCTGGACCCCGACCAAGAACCGCCCCTTCGCTGAAGGCGCCGATCCGGCCTATCGGCTCGCCTTGCGCGGGCGGGACGACGCCTTGACCGGCGAATTCACTGAGCTTGCGCTGCAGGTCTTCGGGCCCGTGCTTGGCGTGCAGGACACGGGAGCATCGAGCCCATGAGTGGACAAGCCCTCAACGTGTTTGAATGCGCGCTCGACGGTACGAGCCTGATCGAGGCCTCTGCCGGCACCGGCAAGACCTGGAACATCTGCGCTCTGTACCTGCGCTTGCTGCTGGAGCGCAGGCTCGATGTGCAGCAGATCCTGGTCGTGACCTTCACCAACGCGGCGACTGCCGAACTGCGGCATCGCATCCGCTCGCGCATCGCCGAGACGCTGGCACACCTGCGCGGAACCGGGCCGGGCGTGGTCGACCCTTTCGTTGACTCGCTGCTGCAATCGTTGCGTGCATAGCATGGCCTGGCGGACGAAGACCTGGTGCTGCGGCTCGATCTGGCGCTGCAGACCTTCGACGAGGCATCGATCTACACGATCCACGGTTTCTGTCATCGCGCTCAGGCCGACACCCCGTTTACGTCGGGCATGCCGATGGCGCTGGAACTGCTCACCGATGACACCGAACTGCGGATGGAGGTCGTGCATGACTTCTGGCGCAACCAGGTGGCCGGCGACGCGCTGCCGCCCTCGCTCGCTGCCCACTTGCTGTCGAAGAAGGACAGCCCCGAGAAGTGGGGCAAGCTGCTCGAGCGCCAGCTTGCCAAGCCGATGTCGAAAGTGATCTGGCCGGCCGCGCTGGATGAGGCGTCCGCCGTCGACACCACCGCGCTTGCGACGGCGCATGCGACTGCACGGGCGACCTGGCACGCCGAGCGCGAGCGCATCGTCGCCCGCGTCATCGAAGCGCTGCCGCAGTTGCCGGCCAATGTGTTCAAGGCAAGCTCCATCGAAACGGCGGCCTCGAGCTGGGACAGCCAGCTCGCCAGCACCGATGCGCTGGCGGCACTAGGCAAGCTCGACAAGCTCGACAAGCTGGATCTGTTCACGCTTGACCGACTCAAACCCAGGAAGGGCCAACTGCCGCCTCAGGCACACGCGTTCTTCACCCAGGCTGGCGCACTGCTCAGCCTGCTGCAAAGAGCGAAGCAGGCACTGGACATCGAGCGCCAGCGCCTGCTGCGACTACTGCTGTCCGCGGCACCGACGCGGCTGCGCTCGCTCAAGCGCGAGCGTCGGGTCGTCGCCTTCGACGACATGCTCTACAACCTGCACGATGCCCTGTCTGGCGGCAAACAGCCCTGGCTCGCCGGAGCGTTGAAGGCACGCTTCGCCGCGGCGCTGATCGACGAATTCCAGGACACCGACCCGCTGCAGTTCGCCATCATCAAGGCGATCTACAGCGGGAGTTCACTTCCTCTGTTCCTGGTCGGCGACCCGAAGCAAGCGATCTACAGCTTTCGCAACGCCGACCTGCACACCTACCTGCAGGCGCGCAGCGAGGCGGCCGCAGCGTACACACTGGCCGACAACCAACGCTGCACGCGCGAACTGCTGGCCGGCCTCAACGGGCTGTTCTCGATCAACCCGCTGGCGTTCGTGCTGCCGGGCCTGGGCTACCAGCCGGTGAACTACGGCGCCAGACCGCGCATGGCTTGGCATGACAGCACAGTGGCGCGCGCGCCGCTGCAGCTTTGGGAGCTGCCAGCGGACGTCGACGGACAGCCGCTGCCCAAGAAGGCCGCCCGGCGTGCGGCGGGCGTTGCCTGTGCCGGCGAGATCGCACGCCTGCTCGCAAGCGCGCAGCGGCGCGAAGTCCTGCTCGGCGACAAGCCGCTGTCAGGTGGTGACATCGCCGTGCTGGTGCGCAGCCACGCCCAGGGCAGCGAGATGCGGCGGGCGCTGGCCGCGCTCGACGTCGGCAGCGTCGAGTTGTCTCAGGCCAGCGTCTTCCAGAGCCCGGACGCGGAAGACCTCGAGCGCGTGCTGATGGCGATCCTGGAACCGGCCCGGGACCGACACCTCCGAGCGGCGCTGGCCACCGACATGCTCGGCTTCGATGGCGCAGGCATCGAAGCCGTCTCGGCCGACGAAGAACGGCTGCTCGACTTCGTCACCCGCTTCACCACCTACCGAGACCTCTGGCTGCAGCGCGGCGTGGGCCTGATGCTGCGCCGACTGCTGGTGCGCGAAGGCGTCTACGAGCGCCTGCTGGCCCGCGCCGATGGCCAGCGGCGCCTGACCAATCTGCTGCACCTGTCGGAATGCCTGCACCAGGCCTCGGTGCTCGCGGGTTCACCCGACTTGCTGCTGCGCTGGCTGCAGACGCAGCGCGCCGATGGCGGCACGGATGATGCCGCCCAACTTCGGCTGGAGTCCGACCGCAACCTGGTGCAGATCATCACCATCCACAAGTCCAAGGGCCTGGAGTACCCGGTCGTGTTCTGCCCCTACCTCTGGGACGGGCATGCCGGCGGCGCACCCGGCATGCTGGAAGGACGCGAGTACCACGACGCCGAAGGCCTGCCCGTGCTCGACTACAGCGACGACGGCGACGATCCGTCCATCAAGGCGCAGATCGGGCTCGAACGCGCGGCGGAGAACCTGCGACTGATCTACGTCGCGCTGACGCGGGCGGTGCAGCGCTGCACCCTCGTCGTCGGCTCGTACAGCAACAAGATCGGCAACAACGTGGTGACCACCGAGGGCAGCCGCAGCCGGCTGAACTCCCTGGTGGCGGGCGCTGGCTTGACGCCGGCCGAGTGGCAGCACAACAGGCTGACGCCGGCGGACATCGCGGCAGCATGGCAAGCGTTCAGCGCCGCTCACCCGGGCTGCGTCGCGCTGCAAGCCCTGCCTGCCGGGCCCTGGGCGAGCATCGATCCTGTGCGCATGGCGCCTGAAGGCCTGGCTGCCCTGCCCGCGCCGATGATGATTCCAGGCGCCTGGTGGATTGGCAGCTACAGCAGTCTTGCCCAAGGGGCACGGCATGAGGCTGCCGCGGTCGACCACGACGCGCGCGTGCCCAGGCCCGCGGCGGACGAAGAGCGCGTCGCGGTGGCGCTCGATGACGATGACATCCTGAACTTCCCGCGCGGGCCGGAGGCCGGCATCTGCATGCACGCGGTGTTCGAACGGGTGGACTTCACCGACCCCACGACCTGGCCGACTGCGATATCGACAGCGCTGCAAGAGCAGCCACAACGCCAGCTCGGCCACGGCGTCGCCTCGCGCCTGCCGCGGATGCTGAGCCGGATGCTGGATGACGTGCTAACCACGCAGCTGCCGGGAGGCATGGCGCTGTGCGAGGTACCGCGCGCGCGCCGCCTGGTGGAGCTCGAGTTCAACCTTCCGGCCGCCCACCTGACGGCCGGCGCGCTGGCGGCCTTGCTGCGCGAACTGGGTTATCCGGTGCCAGCGCTGACCTTCGGCGTGCTCGAGGGCTACCTCCGGGGCTTCATCGATCTGGTCTTCGAGCATGCGGGCCGCTTCTACCTGCTCGACTGGAAGTCCAACCATCTGGGCCCGCATCCCGCCTCCTACGCGGCGCCGCAGGTGGCGCGGGCGATCGAGGAACACGGCTACCACCTGCAGGTCCTGCTGTACGCCGTGGCCCTGCATCGCTACCTGCAGCGCCGCCTGCCCGACTACCGGTACGACGATCACTTCGGCGGCGCGATGGTCCTCTTTGTGCGCGCCGTTCGCCCGCGATGGACCAACGCCGACGGTACCGCCACGGGGGTACACGTCGATCGCCCGCCAAGGCAGCTCATCGAACGGCTGTCAGCGCTCTTCGCAGCGCACGAATCGGTGCGCGAGGTGGCATGAACACGGCCGTCGAATCCGGACCGGTCGCTGCCGCCAATCGCCTGGCTGCGGGATTCGCCGTCCACCTCGCAGGCTGGTCACGCAAGCTGGGTGCCGACGGCTCGACGCAGCACCTCGCCAGCCAGGCCGCCGCGGCAGTCAGTCTGGCGACGAGCGAGGGTCACGTCTGCATCTCGCTGCACGAGCTTGCGAACGACGCCGCCATCGGCCTGGACCGCGCGGCGCTGCGCCAGGTCCTGATCGCCTCGGGCGTGGTGGGCACACCGCAACGTCCGGGCGCGATGCCCTTGATCCTGGACCACGAGGGCCGCCTCTACCTGCAGCGCTACTTCGACTACGAGCGCCGACTGGCCGCTCGCCTGGCGCGCGCAGCAGCAGCCGACTTGGCCACGCCGTTCGACATCGATGGCGCGACGCGCCAGCGGCTGAACGAACTCTTCCAGGCCAATGAGGCCGCGCTCGGTGGTGCTGTGGACTGGCAGAAGGTCGCAGCAGCGCTGGCCCTGCGTGGTCGATTGACGGTCATCAGCGGCGGGCCAGGAACCGGCAAGACGACGACGCTGGTGAACCTGCTCGCCTGCCTCATCGCGCAGAACCCGGACTGCCGGATCGCCCTCGCGGCCCCCACCGGCAAGGCGGCCGCGCGCATGACCGAGGCCATCCGGCAGCGCGCCGCGCACCTGCCCGAGGCGTTGCGGGCGCGACTGCCCACCGACTCGTCCACCGTGCACCGTCTGCTGGGTGTGACGCCGGCTGCCGGCGGCTTCGTCCACCATGCGGGCCATCGGCTGGCGATCGACGTGCTGGTGGTCGACGAAGCCTCGATGCTCGACCTGGCGCTGGCGACCCGGCTGCTGGAGGCGGTGCCTGATTCAGCCCGGATCATCCTGCTCGGCGACAAGGACCAGCTCTCGGCCGTCGAGTCGGGCGCGGTCTTCGCCGAGCTCAGCGCCGACCCCGGCCTGAGCGAGGGCTGTCGCGAGTCGCTGGCAGCGCTGTGCGGTCTGGCGCCCGATCAGGTGCGCGCGCCGGCGCCGGCACGCGAAAGCCCACTCGAGGATGCGGTCGTCTGGTTCACGCAGAACTTCCGCTTCGCAGCCGACTCGGGCATCGGGCGGCTGGCGGCAGACATCAACGGCGCACGGGCGAGGGACGCTGTCGCCTGGTTGAAGAGCGGTGCAGACGATTCGATCCATTGGCTGAACGAAAGCGGCGCGCAGCCTGGCGACGCGGCGATGACGCGGCTGTTCCAGGGCTATGCCGCGTACCTGGAGTCGGTCCTTCGAGAGCGCACCGACAAGGCGCGGATCAGCGAGGCCTTTGGTGCTTTCCGCGTCCTGTGCGCAGTCCGTGAAGGTCCGCGCGGCATGCTGGCGATCAACGAACAGATGACACGCCACGCGCGCGAGGTGCTGGCGCCGCTGCAGGAAGCTTCGACCAACGACCGCCGCTCGCCCTGGTTCGTGGGGCGGCCTGTCATGGTGCTGCGCAACGACCACCTTCTGAAGCTCTTCAACGGCGACATCGGCATCACGTTGGCGGACGAGAAAGGCACCCTGATGGTGGTGTTTCCGGACATCGACGGTGGTTTCAGGAGCGTGGCGCCGGTGCGCATGCCCGAACACCAGACCGCTTTCGCGATGACGGTCCACAAGGCACAGGGCTCGGAGTTCGACCAGGTCCTGGTGTTGCTGCCGCAGCAACGAAGCCCGGTCCTGACGCGCGAACTGCTCTACACGGCGGTAACACGCGCCCGCAAGCACGTCACACTGGTCTGCGGTGCCGGCGTGCTCGCCGCCACCATCAACTCGCCCACGCGCCGCCACTCCGGACTGCTCGCACGTCTGCGCGACGCCACTGCATCGACATCCCCTACCCCATGACACGAATCATCCATACCGGCGATTGGCATCTCGGCCGCTACCTTCACGGCGTGTCGCTGCTCGACGATCAGGCCCACATGCTCGATCAGTTCGTGGCCCTGGTGGGCAGCGAGAAGGTCGACGCTGTGGTCATCGCTGGCGATGTCTACGATCGATCGGTGCCCCCGGCAGAC
>JANOJJ010000448.1:0-2646 GCA_031408155.1 Rubrivivax sp. | reverse complement strand
CTGAAGGCTTCGGCGCGGCCGGCATCGGCCTTCGCGGCATCGGCCTTCGCGGCGTCGGCATTGGCTGCATCGGCCCGCGATTTCTCGGCCTTCGCAGCGGCGGCCCTGAAAGCGTCGGCCCGGCCGGCTTCGGCCTTGGCGGCATCGACCTTGGCGGCGTCGGCATTGGCTGCATCGGCCCGCGACTTCTCGGCCTTCGCAGCGGCGGCTCGGAAAGCTTCAGCGCGGCCGGCTTCGACCTTGGCTGCATCGGCCTTGGCAGCGTCGGCACTGGCTGCATCGGCCCTCGATTTCTCGGCCTTCGCAGCGGCGGCCCTGAAAGCTTCGGCCCGGCCGGCTTCGGCCTTGGCTGCGTCTGCCTTGGAGGCATCGGCCTTGGCGGCGTCGGCCTTCGATGCTTCGGCCCTGGCCGTGGCAGCCTTGGCTGCGTCTGCCCTGAAGGCATCGACAGCGGCCCGCTCGGTCTTGGCCTGATCGGCCTTGCCGGCCTCGCCCTTTGCGTTGTTGGCCTTGGCGGCATCCGCTCTGGCTGCTTCGGCTGCGGCAGCCGCGGCCTTGTCCTCATCCGGCCTGCGCGGCCCGCCATGGGTCGCATCGGCATTCGCCGTGGCCGCTCTGCGCTCTTGCGCCGACCTGGCGGCCGGAGGTGTCGCTGGCGGCACTGCGGTCGGTGCCGGCGCCGGGGCCGTCGCCACCACGCTGACCTTGGGCGCGGATGCAACCGGCGCAGCGGGCTTCAACTGTGCGCGCACCGCTTCGTCGATGGGCACGCCCGGCCTGGCGGCCAGTTGCTGCTGCTGAACGGCAAAGGGCAAGGGCAGCGGCGGCGGTGCGGTGCGGGCGACGACGGCCCGCTCTTGGGCGGGTGGCCTGGCAACGGCCTCGCGGGCACCGCCGTGCAGGCTTTGCGTCACCGGTGCAACGCTGGCGACATGCGCTACCGGCGCGGTGGCGGCCGCTTGTTGCGACAACTGCAGATTGGCCTTGGCCACCGACAGCGACTGCACGAAGGCCTGCGTCGGCACCGCGACCACCGCCCCCGCAACCCGCTGGTTGGCATAGATCACGTTGGTCACGTTGGTCGTGTTGCTGTTGACGATGGTCGTGTTGTAGACCTGCGTGATGGCCTGTGGAGCAAGCACCGCATTGCTGCGATTGATGTTGTCGAAGTAGGCACGGCTGACCGGATAGGACGGCTGGTAGACCTCTCGCGGCGCGAGCGGAAACCAGCCTACGGCGGCGCTGTCGGGACTGCCGGAGGTCACCGAGAGCTGGAAGTTCTTGCCGCCGACAAACGCCACCAGCGCCGGCGCGTAAACCGCGCGCTCCCGTCGCGGGCCCGGAACCCAACTCCAGGAGCCGCTGAAGTTGGCCCAGCGACCGTAGTGCGAGACCGCGTAACCCCACGGCGCATCGTCGACCCAGGTCCAGCCCCAGGGATCGACCCAGGCCCAGTGGCCGTCCCGGTAGGGGGTCCAGCCGGTGGCCACCCGGGTCGGCGTCCAGACCGGGCCATAGTTCGGAACGGTCCGCCAGCTGCCGTTGGCATCGAGGTCTTCATAACCAACGACGTCAGCCGACACGTAGCGCGCGGAAAGCGATCGGTCGCCACGGCGGTCACGCTCGCGCGACCAGCGGTCGAGCTCGTCGCCACGCCGCACCGACAAGGCCTCGTAGTCGGACAGGTCGCTGCCGTAGAAGCGATAGCCTCGCCCGGGTCTGACCGCATACGACGCGCCCTGGCCATACACCTCGGCATCGCCGCTGTGCACCATCACCGCCGTCGCGTCGTCGTCAGCGTCGACCTCGATGCGGTATTCGCCGGGACGGCGCAGCGTGAAGGCCAGATTGGGCGTCGCGACTTCCAGCGTCTGTCCTGGCCTCAGGCTGCGCACGCGCACCTTCAACAGCCCCTGTGAAAGCTGCACCTGCGCGATGCGATCGTTGAGCTGGAGCAAGGTCATGCTGGTCGACGAGCCCATGCGGATCGCCGCGCCGCCGAGCTGCAACTCGGCGCGCGAAGCGCCACCCGTCCACAAGCGATCGCCGCTGGTCAGCGGCCGATTGACGGCTGCCCGCACCCAGTCGGGCTGACCGGCGGGCGAGAAACTCACCGTGCCGCCGACATCGGCCAGTCGCGCGGCGCGCAAGGGAGGCTCCGCTGCGGCCATGCCGCTCAAGCTCAGCCACAGCACACCGGCCAGCAGGCACAGTGGGCGGCGCAACATTGACGTATCCATGAGACTGCCTTTCAGAAGGCGTACGGGCAGCGCACGACCAATCGGCATGGCAGCACGCCTGCGGCTGTCGTGACTAGCCCACGCGGGGGGTGAGTCACCAGTATCCGGGCGCTGGCGCTCGATCGTGTAGGACCACGGCTTGTGTCGATGCCGGACAAGCACGCGGGCGGTGGAGCCGGTTTCAATGCGAACGACCTAACGAATGGATAACGGCTCGAGGCCGGGTCATCGGCGCCAGAATGCGCCTTCAGCTTCGGGAACCTACGGCCATGACAATTCTTTGGCGCCCGGCGATGGCGGTCGGTCACGACATGATTGACGCTGACCACCAGCAGTTGATCAACCTCATCAACAGCGTCGAACGGACGTTGCAGGGCGCAGGTGCGGAGGTTGCGCTGGCGGTCAC
>JANOJJ010000426.1:0-4583 GCA_031408155.1 Rubrivivax sp. | reverse complement strand
GTTCCTGATTGGGAATCGCTGACGGTATTTTTAAAATTACTGGCACGCTCCGCCACAGGACAAAAACTTTCCACGTATACGCAATTCATCACGGGTCCGCGCCGGGTTGACGGGGAATTCGGCCCCAAAGAATTTCATCTTGTGTTGCTCGATAATGGCAGGTCGAAAATTCTCACCGCACCGCCGCAAGCTACGGCCGGACGCTGGATACTCCGCGTCCGGCCGTCCGCTTCTGAGATGGCCGACTTCATTCAAGAAAGGACTCACGATGCTGAAGGTTGGAGACAAGTTGCCTGCTGGCAGCCTGCAGGAATTCATCGAGGTCGAGGGCAATGGTTGTTCGATCGGACCGAACAGCTTCGACGTCGACAAGTCGACCGCGGGCAAGACCATCGCGTTGTTCGCGCTGCCGGGTGCCTACACGCCGACCTGCTCGGCCAAGCATGTGCCGGGCTACGTCGAAAGGGCCGATGCACTGCGCGCGGCTGGTGTCGACGAGATCTGGTGCGTGTCGGTCAATGATGCCTTCGTGATGGGCGCCTGGGGCCGCGAGCAGAAGACCGGCAGCAAAGTGCGCATGATGGCTGACGGCAGTGCTGCATTCACGACGGCTACTGGCCTCACGCTCGATCTCACGGCACGTGGCATGGGCCTGAGGTCCAATCGCTATTCAGCCCTCGTCGTCGATGGCGTGGTCAGCACGCTCAATGTCGAAGCGGCGGGCAAGTTCGAGGTGAGTGATGCCGACACCATGCTTGGACAAGTCCAGGCCCTGAAGCCCCGCTAGATGATGAAATCGGAGCGCCCTCTCCCTCGCTCTTGACGGGGGCCTTCGAAAACACCGATAATCACCGGCTTCGCTCGGTGGACACGCTTAATGCGCCCCGCCGGTCGCCAGACCTGATCCCGCCAACCCGCTCGAGGGCCCAAGACTGATTCGCAAAGGCGCATGCCGAGCGGATACAAGTTGGGGATGAACAATGATCCAAATGCAATCGCGACTTGATGTCGCTGACAACACGGGCGCCAAGTCCGTCATGTGCATCAAGGTGCTCGGCGGCTCCAAGCGCCGCTATGCCGGCATCGGTGACGTGATCAAGGTCAGCATCAAGGAAGCAGCTCCGCGAGGCCGCGTCAAGAAGGGCGAGGTCTACAGCGCCGTCGTCGTGCGCACCGCCAAGGGCGTACGACGCCCGGATGGCTCGCTGGTCAAGTTCGACGGCAACGCAGCCGTCCTGCTCAACGCCAAGCTCGAGCCGATCGGCACCCGCATCTTCGGGCCGGTGACGCGCGAGCTGCGTACCGAGCGCTTCATGAAGATCGTGTCGCTGGCGCCGGAAGTGCTCTGACGCGAATCTCGAGGACCGACCATGAACAAGATTCGCAAAGGCGACCAGGTCATCGTGTTGACCGGGCGCGACAAAGGCAAGCGCGGCAGCGTGAGCAGCCGTGTCGATGACGACCACGTCGTCGTCGAGGGTGTGAATGTCGTCAAGAAGCACGTCAAGCCGAACCCGATGAAGGGCATCAATGGCGGCGTCGTCGACAAGACCATGCCCATCCACCAATCCAACGTCGCGATTTACAACGCGGCCACCGGCAAGGCCGACCGGGTCGGCGTCAAGCTGCTCGATGGCGGCAAGAAGGTGCGCGTCTACAAGTCCAGCGGCGGCGAAATCAAGGTTTGAGGGCAACGACCATGTCTCAAAAACAAACGGCCGCCAAGGCCGGCCCTGCACGCCTGCAGCAGATCTACCGCGACAAGATCATGCCGGAACTCGTGGCCAAGTTCGGCTACGCCTCGACGATGCAGGTTCCGCGCCTGGAAAAGATCACCCTGAACATGGGCGTGAGCGAGGCGGTGTCGGACAAAAAGGTGATGGATCACGCCGTCGGCGATCTCACCAAGATCTCGGGCCAGAAGCCGGTGGTCACCAAGTCGAAGAAAGCGATTGCGGGCTTCAAGATTCGTGACAGCGTGCCCATCGGTTGCATGGTCACCCTGCGCGGTCTGCGCATGTATGAGTTCCTTGACCGTTTCGTCACCGTGGCCCTGCCGCGCATGCGCGACTTTCGCGGCATCTCGGGGCGCGCCTTCGACGGCCGTGGCAACTACAACATCGGCGTCAAGGAACAGATCATCTTCCCCGAGATCGAGTACGACAAGATCGACGCGATACGTGGTCTG
The DNA here is from genome assembly GCA_031408155.1 of Rubrivivax sp. GTDB lineage: Bacteria > Pseudomonadota > Gammaproteobacteria > Burkholderiales > Burkholderiaceae_C > Rubrivivax. The sequence goes on along the minus strand of JANOJJ010000426.1, from coordinate 2,395 downwards.
AACATCAGCATCACAACCAGCGCGAAGAGCGACGACGAGTGCAAGGCGCTGCTCGTCGCGTTCCGCTTCCCGTTCAAGAACTGAGGTACCACGTGGCCAAACTCTCACTCAAGCAACGTGAAGCCAAGCGCGAGAAGCTGGTTGCCCAATACGCCAAGAAATACAGCAATCTCAAGGCCATCATCGACGATTCCAAGCGGTCGGACGAAGAGCGCTACGGCGCGCGCCTGGAGCTTCAGAAGCTGCCCCGCAACGCCAATCCGACACGTCTGCGCAACCGCTGCGCACTGACGGGTCGCGCCCGTGGCACGTTTCGCATGTTCGGCCTTGGTCGCAACAAGATCCGCGAGCTCGCCTTCAAGGGCGATATCCCGGGCATGACCAAAGCCAGCTGGTGACATTGGCGACCACGAGAGGAGATACCCCATGAGCATGAGTGATCCCATCGCCGACATGCTGACGCGCATCCGCAATGCGCAAAGCGTAGAGAAGGCGGTCGTGACGATGCCGTCCTCGAAGTTGAAGGTCGCGATCGCCCAGGTCCTGAAGGACGAAGGCTACATCGACGACTTCAAGGTCAACAGCGACACCGGCAAGAGCGAACTGCAGATCGCGCTCAAGTACTACGCCGGTCGCCCCGTCATTGAGCGCATCGAGCGCGTCAGTCGCCCGGGCCTGCGCGTCTACAAGGGCCGCGATTCGATTCCGCAGGTCATGAACGGTTTGGGCGTCGCGATCGTGACCACGCCCAAGGGCGTCATGACCGACCGCATGGCACGTCAGACTGGCGTCGGCGGCGAAGTCCTCTGCTACGTCGCATAAGAGGGAGTCCGAGATGTCGCGCGTAGGAAAGATGCCGATCGCCGTCCCGCAAGGCGTGGACGTGGCAGTTACAGCTGAAAAAATCACCGTCAAGGGAAGCAACGGCACGTTGACGCGTGCCCTGTCGGCTCTGGTGACCGTCAAGAAGGATGGTTCAACGCTTACCTTCGTGCCCGCTGATCCGTCGCCGGAAGCGGACGCGATGAGCGGCACCATGCGTGCACTCGTGGCCAACATGGTCAGCGGTGTGGGCAAGGGCTTCGAGCGCAAGTTGACCCTGGTCGGTGTGGGATTTCGTGCCCAGGCGCAGGGGCAGAAGCTGAATCTGCAGATCGGTTATTCGCACCCGGTGGTCAAGGACATGCCCGCCGGCATCAAGGTGGTAACACCGACCCAGACCGAGATCATCATCTCCGGCCCCGACCGTCAGGTCGTCGGCCAGGTGGCGGCCGAGGTCCGTGCTTTCCGTCCTCCCGAGCCCTACAAGGGCAAAGGCATTCGCTACGCCGACGAGCGCGTAGTGCTGAAAGAGACGAAGAAGAAGTAAGGAGCCACGCCATGATGACCAAGAAGGAACAACGCCTGCGCCGGTCGCGTCAGACGCGCCAGCGCATCGCCAAGCAGAACGTCGCTCGTCTGACGGTGTTCCGCTCCAACGTGCACATCTACGCCAGCGTGATCTCCGAAGACGGTGCTCGTGTACTGGCCTCGGCCTCGACGGTCGAGAAGGAAGTGCGCGAGCAACTGAGCCCAGCCGGCAAGGGCGCGAATGTGGATGCGGCCAGCCTCGTGGGCAAGCGCATCGCAGAGAGGGCCAAGGCGGCAGGCGTCGACAAGGTGGCATTCGACCGTTCGGGTTTCGCCTACCACGGTCGAGTGAAGGCGCTGGCAGAGGCGGCCCGCGAAGCTGGCCTGCAGTTCTGACTCGCGCCGGATCCAAGGAATCAATCGAATGGCAAAGTTCACCCCCCGCGCGCAGACCGAAGCCAACGACGACGGTCTGAAAGAGAAGATGATCGCGGTCAACCGCGTCACCAAGGTCGTCAAGGGCGGCCGTACATTGAGCTTCGCGGCGTTGACCGTCGTAGGCGACGGCGATGGTCGCATCGGCATGGGCAAGGGCAAGGCCAAGGAGGTCCCCGTCGCCGTCCAGAAGGCGATGGACGCCGCCCGTCGCAACATGTTCAAGGTCAGCCTGCGCAGCGGCTCGATTCAGCACAACGTGCGCGGCGAACATGGCGCGGCCAAGGTCCTGATGGCCCCGGCCCCGGCCGGTACCGGCATTATCGCGGGCGGCCCGATGCGGGCTGTCTTCGAAGTGATGGGTGTGACCGACATCGTGGCCAAGAGCCTGGGCTCGACCAACCCGTACAACATGGTCCGCGCGACGCTGGACGCGCTCAAGAGCGCCACCACCCCGTCCGAGGTGGCCGCCAAACGCGGCAAGACGGTCGAACAACTGTTCAGCTGAACGGCGACGACTCGGCCCTGCGGAGAATATTCATGTCCAACAAGAAGACCCTGACCGTGACGCTCGTGAAGAGCGTTGCCGGAACCCGGCAGTCGCACCGTG
>JANOJJ010000420.1:0-1740 GCA_031408155.1 Rubrivivax sp. | reverse complement strand
GAGCGGTGGAGATCGTCGAGCCGGTCAGGAAGTGGGTCTTCAAGACGCCGCACACCGACCGCATGGCCTGCGAGAAGATTTTCGTCGACCTGCAGGCGCGCAAGCTGAGCAAGGTGGCGCTGATCTCGGGCAGTGGCGGTTTCGACAAGTCGATGCGTGGCGAATGCCTGAAGGTGGCGCCCAAGCATGGCATCGAGGTGGTCGCCGACGAGACCTATGGCGGCAACGACACCGACATGACGCCGCAACTCACCAAGATCCGCGCCAGCGCTGCGCAGGCGGTGCTCAATGCCGGCTTCGGCCAGGGCCCGGCCATCGTCACGCGCAACTACCGGCAGGTCGGCCTGACGCTGCCGCTGTATCAGTCGCACGGCGTGGCGTCGAAGGAATACATCAAGCTCTCAGGCCCCGCCGCCGAAGGCGTGCGTCTGCCCGCCGCGGCACTGCTGGTGCCCGATCTGCTGCCGGCCAGTGACCCGCAGAAGGCCGTGGTCAGTGCCTACAAGCGCGACTACGAAGGGCGCTACAAGAGCGACGTATCGACCTTCGGCGGCCATGCCTACGACGGCTTGATGCTGGTGGTCGGAGCCATCAAGCGCGCCGGCTCGACCGACAAGGCCAAGCTGCGCGACGCGCTCGAGTCCACCCAGGGCTATGTCGGCACCGGTGGCATCGTCAACATGTCGGCCGGCGACCACATGGGCCTCGGGCTGGCGGCCTTCCTGATGCTGGAAGTCAAGAACGGCGAATGGTCGCTGGCACGCTGACCAGCACAGCGCACACCACCGAACCGATGCCATGCACAGCCAGTGGCTGCAATACCTGGCCGGCGGCCTGACCGCCGGCGCCATCTACGCGCTGGTCGCGCTGGGCTACTCGATCATCTACAACGCCAGCCGGGCGATCAACTTCGCCCAGGGTGAGTTCGTGATGATCGGCGGCATGAGCGCAGTCACGCTGGTCGGCGCCGGCGCGCCGCTGTGGCTGGCCGTGCCGCTGGCGGTGCTGGTCACGGTGGGCGTCGGCCTGCTGCTCGAGCGGGTGGCGATCGAGCCGGCACGCAAGGCCGACACGGTCACGCTGATCATCATCACCATCGGCGCTGCGCTGCTGTTGCGCGGCCTTGCGCAACTGGTGTGGGACAAGCGCGTGCACGCGCTGCCGGCGTTTTCGGGCGACCAGCCCCTGCACCTGCTGGGCGCCACCATACTGCCGCAGAGCCTGTGGGTGCTGGGCAGCGCAGCGCTGGCGGTGGCGGGCTTGAGCTGGTTCTTCGGTCGCACGCTGTTCGGCAAGGCGATGCTGGCCACGTCCTACAACCCGCTGGCCGCGCAGCTGATGGGCATCAGCACGCGGCGCGTGCTGTTCGTCAGCTTTGGCCTGGCCGCGGGGCTGGGCGCACTGGCTGGCGTGCTGACTGCGCCCATCACCTTCACCTCCTACGACAGCGGCATCATGCTCGGCCTGAAGGGCTTTGCCGCAGCCATGCTCGGCGGCCTGGGCAGCTTCGGCGGCGCGGTGCTCGGCGGGCTGCTGCTGGGGCTGGCCGAAGGGCTCGGTGCGGGCTTCGTCTCGTCGGCCTACAAGGACGCGATCGCGTTCGTCGTCATCCTGGCCGTGCTCTTCTTGCTGCCCGGAGGCTTGCTTGGCGCGCGCCGCAGTGACCGGGTCTGAGCCCGACAGCCTGATGCAACGCGGCCGCGGCATCGGCTCGCGCCGCGCCGGCCTGCTCGTGCTGGC
>JANOJJ010000403.1:0-6233 GCA_031408155.1 Rubrivivax sp. | reverse complement strand
ACTCGGGGTAGCGCAGCAATTCGACCGACGCGTAGAACGCGTCCATGTCGAGGTGGGCGATCCAGCGGCACCGGTTCATCGTGGGGACCAGCTTACGCCGCGATGCTCGGCAAGCGGCTTGTCGATGGCGCAGGTTGTTGGAGGGCCGGCGCCGGGAGTCGCACTTCGACAATCGAGCGTTGGCCAATGCCTACGCGGATGCGCATCACGGGCTGGTGTTGCCGATGGCGGCGCTGGTGCCGTGGCCCCTCAAAACCGGAACATCGGCCGGAACAAATGCGGAACGCCTCGCTGCAAGTTAGTGTGCGCTATCGCCAATATCTAGGATCTGCGCTGGTGCCCGAGGCCGGACTCGAACCGGCACGCCTTGCGGCGGGGGATTTTGAGTCCCCTGCGTCTACCGATTTCGCCACCCGGGCTGCGTGGGTGCTGCCGACGGCACGCATCAAGCGGCGGATTATGGCATGCAGGTATCGTCGCCATGGGTCGCGCTGCCACAATGCGCCACGAGAGGATTCCTGACGATGACCAGTGCTGTTGCTCCCGCGTACAAGACCTTGGAAGAGGCCATCGGTCATACGCCGCTGGTGCAGCTGCAGCGCCTGCCCGGCCCCCCGCTGGCCGCGCGCGGCAATGTGATCCTGGGCAAGCTCGAAGGCAACAACCCGGCCGGTTCGGTCAAGGACCGGCCGGCCATCAGCATGATCCGTCGCGCCGAGGAACGCGGCGACATCAAGCCCGGTGACACGCTGATCGAGGCCACCTCGGGCAACACCGGCATTGCGCTGGCGATGGCCGCCGCCATCCGCGGCTACCGCATGCTGCTGGTGATGCCCGAGGACCTGTCGATCGAACGCGCGCAGACCATGAAGGCCTTCGGCGCCGAGCTGATCCTGACGCCGCGCTCGGGCGGCATGGAGTACGCCCGCGACCTGGCCGAACAACTGCAACGCGACGGCAAGGGCCGGGTGCTCGATCAATTCGCCAATGAAGACAACCCGCGCGTGCACTACGAAACCACCGGTCCCGAAATCTGGGCCGACACGGCGGGTCGGGTCACCCACTTCGTCAGCGCCATGGGCACTACGGGCACCATCACCGGCGTCTCGCGCTACCTGAAGGAGCGCAACGCTGCGGTGCGTGTGGTCGGCGCCCAACCGAGCGAAGGCTCGCGCATCCCCGGCATCCGCAAATGGCCCGAGGCCTACCTGCCCAAGATCTACGATCCCAGGCATGTGGACGAGCTGGCCTACGTGAGCCAGGGCGACGCCGAGGACATGGCCCGCCGCCTGGCACGCGAAGAGGGCCTGTTCGCCGGCATTTCGGCAGCGGGCGCCTGTTGGGTCGCGTTGCGGATCGCGCAACAGGTCGACAACGCGACCATCGTCTTCATCGTCTGCGACCGCGGCGACCGCTATCTGTCGACCGGCGTCTTTCCAGCCTGAGCGGACACCGGTCATGCACTACGAACACCGGTTCTGCCCGCATTGCGCGACCGCGCTGCAACCGATCGTGCTGGCCGAGGACGGCGGCGACAAGCAGCGGCTGCGCTGTCCGGCCTGCACCTGGACGCATTGGAACAACCCGACGCCGGTGTTGGCCGCGGTGATCGAGTGCATGGACCGCGACGGCCAGTTGCTGCTGGCCTGCAACGCTGCCTGGCCCGGGCGTTTCTTCGGCCTGATCACCGGTTTCATGGAAGCCGGTGAAACACCACAGGACGGCATCACGCGTGAGGTGGTCGAAGAGACCTCGCTGCAGGTCGAGTCGCTGTCGCTGATCGGGGTCTACGACTTCCAGCGCATGAATCAGCTGATCGTGGCTTACCACGTGCAGGCGCGTGGCGAGGTCCGGCTGTCACCTGAGTTGTCGGAATTCAAGCTCTTCACGCCTGAGCGCGTGCGTTGCTGGCGAGCCGGCACCGGTCATGCATTGGCCGACTGGTTGCGTGGCCGAGGGCACGAGCCCCGGTTCATCGAGCTGCCGCCGCCGCGTTCGTAGAATCCATAGCCTTCCAAGGATCACTCATGGACGTGCACAAGGAACTCGACACCCGCGGCCTGAACTGCCCGCTGCCCATCCTCAAGGCCAAGAAGATGCTGTCGGAGATGCAGACCGGCGACGTGCTCAAGGTGGTGTCGACCGACCCCGGCTCGATCCGCGACTTCCAGGCCTTCGCGCGGCAGACCGGCAACGAGCTGATCGAGCAGATCAGCGGCACGGCCGAGTTCGTGCACGTGATCAGGCGGAGATAGGGTCCCCCGTAGCGACCTGCGGCCGCTTCCCCCCCAGCGGGCGACGCTGGCGGACCGGCGCAGCCGGATCCGCGCCGTCCGCTTGCGGGGACCGGTGTTTCCGCGGCACCGCCTTGGCTACTCAGTGCCCTGAGCCGACTTGACGCCCAGTCGCTCCAGCCGATAGCGCAGCGTGTCGCGTGACACGCCCAGCAGTTTGGCCGCCTGCGTCACGTTGTACTGCGTGCGCGACATCGCCAGGTCGATCAGATGGCGCTCCATGCGCTCGAGGTTGAGGTCGGCGTCCGACCAGACCGGTCCTTCGGCGGCCGGCTCGGCGCCCTGGATCGGCAGGTCGCGTGCGCCGATCTGGCCGCTGCTGCACATCAGCACCGCTTGTTCCATCACGTTACGCAGTTCGCGCACGTTGCCGGGCCAGGTGTGGTGGCGCAGCAGGGCCTCGGCGTCGGTGCCCAGTCGCAGATCGCCGCGGCGATAGCGCTGCGCGTGGTGCTGCAGAAAGTGCTCGGCCAGCTGGATGATGTCGTCGCCGCGTTCGCGCAACGCGGGCACCTTGATTTCGATGATCCGCAAGCGGAAGAACAGGTCGGCGCGGAAGGTCTTTTCGCGCACCATCTGGTCGAGCGAGCGGTGGGTGGCGCTGACGATGCGCACGTTGACCGCCTGGTCACGCAGCCCGCCCAGGCGCCGGAAGCGCTTGTCTTCCAGCAGCTTGAGCAGCTTGACCTGGGTCGACGGGTCGGCCTCACCAATCTCGTCGAGGAACAGCGAGCCGCCTTCGGCGGTTTCGACCAGGCCCGGTTTACGCTGGCGAGCGTCGGTGAAGGCGCCCTTTTCGTATCCGAACAGCTCGGCCTCGACCAGTTGAGCCGGCATGGCGCCGCAGTTCAGCTCGACAAAGGGCTGCGCATGGCGCGGGCCGCCGAAGTGCAAGGCGCGCGCCACCAGTTCCTTGCCAACGCCGGTCTCGCCGTGGATCAGCACCGCCGGCGCGTCGGTATCGGTCAGGCGGCTCTCGGCGTCGAGCAGCCGCGTGATCTGCTCGCGCAAGGTGGCCATCACCGACGACCGGCCGATGATCTTGTCCAGCCCGCTGGCCTGCGCGTCGCGCTGCCGGTAGTAGCCCACCGTGCGCTCGAGCCGGTTGTGCTCGAGCAGGCGCTGCACCAGCATCTTCAGTTCGCCCAGCGAAACCGGCTTGGTCAGGTAGTCAGCGGCGCCAAGCTTGAGCGCCTGCACTGCGACCTCGATGCCGCCAAAGCCGGTCATCAGCACCACCGGCACCTGGGTATCGCCCTTGCGCAGCCGCTCCAGCACTTCCAGCCCACTGAGGCCCGGCAGGTTATGGTCGAGCAGCACCACATCGGGCCTGAATTCGGCGAACTGCTGCAGCCCTTCCTCGCCCGAGCCGGCGACACGCACGTCGTAGCCGTTACGCTCGAGGTAGGCGGCCAGGTTGCGCGCCAGGGTGGCTTCGTCGTCGACGATCAGGACGGCATGGGTCATCTGTTTTCTTCAAACAAGGAGGTCTGGGGTCAGGTGGCGTGCGACGGCAGCCGAACCCGCACGGTGGTGCCTTGTCGCGGGCGGCTTTCGATCTCGACCGCACCACCGAGCCGCTTGACCACCCGGTGGGTCAGCGCCAGGCCCATGCCCAGTCCGCGTGGCTTGGTCGTCTGAAAGGGCTTGAAGATGCTGGACATTCGGCCGGGTTCGATGCCGACGCCGTTGTCGCTGACCTCGAGCACCGCGTCGTTGGCCTCGCGGCGGCCGGTTAGCCGCACCCGGCCGCCTTCGCGCGAGGCCTCAGCGGCGTTGGTCAACAGGGATTGCAGGATCTGCGCCAGCAGCACCGGGTCGGCCTCGACGCGGCCCAGGCCCGGTGCGAGGTCGACTTCGAGCCGCTTGCCCTGCCGCCCCAGTTCAGGCGCATAGCGACCGGCCACATCGGCTACGAGCGCCGCCAGATCGGTGTGCAGGCCACGTTCGGGCATGTTGGCGGCGTACGCCAGCATGCTGCGCACCAGGATTTCGACACGATCGACGTTGCGCATGATCTCGGTCAGCGTGCCGTCGGTGTCGCCGCCGAGTTCGCGCTGCAGTTCGGCCGAACTGCGGATCGATCCCAGCGGGTTGCGGATGCTGTGTGCCACGGCGGCCGAGATCTCGCCGACGATGGCCAGCGCATCGGCCTCGATCAGCTGTCGCTGCTGTTCACGCAGGCGCTGTTCGGCGTGCCAGACGAAGCCGATCAAGCACAGGAACAGGAAAGCACCGCCGCAGGCCGCTCCCACCACCATCAGGCGCTGGCCCGAGCGGATGGCCCTGAACAAGGCGTCGGGCCGGCGGTAAAGCTCGACCACCGCGATGACTTTGCCGTTGTCGCCGACCACCGGCACGTAGTTTTCGACGTACTCGCTGGGCCCGGCGCCGAGCAGCATGTGCTCGTCCTTGTCGGGCTGGCCGGGGCCGGCGGCGGCATGAGCCACGGTCTGCCCGGCCAGGGCTTCGTCGAGTTCGTCGTTGGTGCCGAAGACGAGGCCGATCATCTCCGGTCGGCTCGACCACAACACCCGGCGGTCGGCACCGTAGACGTTGACGCGCAGCACGTCGGGCAAGGCCGCCATGTGGGCGATGAACTCGTTGAACTTGGGGTCGGTGGACGCGCGCGTTTCGGCGCCCTTTTCGACTACCGCCGCCACTTGCTGGACCTTGGCGATGCTCTGCACGAAGTCGCGGCTGACGGCGGCATCGCGCTCGAGCATGCGGCCTTCGATGAACCAGCCCAGCAGCATCGCCAGCGCCACGCTGAAGGCGCCGATCGCTGCCGCGCCGGCCACCGCGAACAGCCGCATCAGTCCCAGGCGCGGCATCCGGCCGTGGCTGGCGCTGAGGCTGGAAACCGGTGACTCGGAAGAAATCTTCATGGACGCTGCTGGCCTCGGTAGGGCGTTGTGCCCCGGTTGCACCAGTCCTGGTGGGGCAATTGCCCCGAAACTTGGGCCGGCTGCTGACTGTAACGCGCCATGCCTCGCACAGATGCAAGGCCTGTACCAGGCGGCTCACGGCAGCCTCTCAGCCCGCCCGCCGCACGCGCAGGATCTCGTCGAGGATCAGGCAGAGCGCGCCGAGCGTGATCGCGCTGTCGGCGACGTTGAAGGCCGGAAAGTAGCCGCCCTGGAACAGCGGCGCCAGGACGTTCAAGCGCACCTGCAGGAAGTCGACCACGTAGCCGTGCAGCAGGCGGTCGATCACGTTGCCCAGCGCGCCGCCCATGATCATGCTGACCGCAAAGCAGAACAGCTTTTGCGTCGGGTGGCTGCGCATCATCCAGACGATGAAGCCCGACGCCACGAGTCCGAGCACGACGAAGAGCCAGCGCTGCCAGCCCGATGCTCCGGCCAGGAACGAGAACGCAGCGCCGGTGTTGTGCGCGCGCACGAGGTTGAAGAAGCTCGTGACCGGCCGGCTGTCACCATACTGGAAGGCGCCCAGGATCAGCGTCTTGGTCACCTGGTCGGCCAGGATCACGATCAGCGCCAGGCCCAACCACAGCGCAAGACCGGGCGCGTTGGCGCCGCTGCCGCGGGCCATCAGGCGATGCGGCGGACTTCGCCCGCGCCGTGCAGGTTGCTGCTGCAGCGGCCGCACAAGGTGGGGTGTGCCGCGTCCTGGCCCACGTCGTCGCGCCAGTGCCAGCAGCGCTCGCACTTGGTGGCGCTGCTGGGTTTAACGGTGACCTGCAGCGCGGGGCCTTCAGCCAGCGTGGCCACCGAGGTGATGAAGACAAACTTCAAGTCGTCGCCCAGCGTGGACAGCCCCGGTCGGATGCCCCACGAACAGGTACTCCATCTCGCTGCGGCAGTCGATGAAGATGGCGTTCGGGTTCTTTTTCAGGAACTCGTGGGCCTGCTTGGGCTCGAAATGTTTCATTGAATAATTTCGCTCCGGATTCTCGAGCGAAATTATAAGGTCAAC
>JANOJJ010000393.1:0-7714 GCA_031408155.1 Rubrivivax sp. | reverse complement strand
TCCGGCAGTAATCCAGCGCAGGTGCACGTCAGCAGTAGCCCGCCGGGTTGAACCAATTGCATCGCCAGGCGATTGAGATCGAAGTGTTTCCGCGTTCCCTCTTCCAATTGCTCTCGGGACGCGCCGACCTCGTGGATCAAGGTGTCGACGTTGAGCTCCATCTTCTCGCAGTAGGCGTACACGTCTTCGAACAGCGGGTCGAACTCGTTGACGGCGTCGATCGAATAGGCCTGACGGCTGGTTTCGCGGCGCCCGCTGCGGCCGATCGGGGGCTTCAGCGGCACGTCGGGATCGGTGTTGCGGGCCACCAGGTAGAACTCGAGCTCGGGTGCGACCACCGGCGACCAGCCTTCGGCCGCGTACAGATCGCAGACGTTGCGCAGCACCGAACGCGGCGCGAAGGGCACGAGCTTGCCGTCACGGTCATAGCAGTCGTGGATCACCTGTGCGGTCGGGTCGGTGGCCCAGGGCACGATGCGCACCGTGCTCGGATCGGGGCGCAACTGCATGTCGCGGTCGGTCGGCGAGATGACGTCGTAGTACGGGCCCTCGGTGGGGAATTCGCCGGTAACGCCCATCGCCACCACGGCTTCGGGCAGCCGCATGCCGCGGTCTTCGGTGAACTTCTCGCGCGGCAGGATCTTGCCGCGCGCCACGCCGGTGAGGTCGGGCACCAGGCATTCGATCTCGGTGACGCGGTGCTGGTTGAGCCACTGTTCGAGCTCGCTGAAGGTGAAATGGTCTCTGCTGGTCATGACGTCGCCAAGGTGCTGGTGGAGCTGCAGCGCGAGTGGCCGCAGCAGGAGGCCTTGCGCCGCGGCGCGCTTGCGGCACGCTTGCGGCGCCTGCGCGGCGGGGCTTCAGGCGGGCAAGGGGCCGCGCACGCGGTCGCGGTAGTTGCGCAGGGCCAGGCCGAAGGCGTCGAACAAGCGGCGCGACATCACATTGTCGGCGGCGCGCCATTCCGGGTGCCACTGCACGCACAGGTTGAAGCCGGCGGCACCTTCGACCGAAAAGGCCTCGACCAGGCCGTCAGGCGCGATGGCCTCGACGCGCAGGCCGTCGGCCAGGCGCTGCAGGCCCTGGCCGTGCACCGAGTTGACCTCGAAGGCGGTGACCTGCACGATGCGTTCGAGCCAGCCGCCGGGCTGCACCTGCACGGCGTGCGACGCTCCGTATTGCACGTCCAGCGGCTGCTCGACCGACGCGCGGTGGTCGGCATAGGAGCCGACGTCGTGCACGGCCTGGTGCAGCGTCCCGCCGAGCGCGACGTTAGCCTCCTGCGTGCCGCGGCAGATGGCCAGCAAGGGCATGCCGCGCGCGAGCACCTTGGGGATCAGCGGTAGCGTCCAGGCGTCGCGCACCGGGTCCAGCGGCAGCGACGGGTCGAGTACGGCCTGGTCGAACAGCGCCGGGTCGACGTTGGACGCCGAGCCGGTCAACATCACGCCGTCGGCCAGGTCCAACAGTTCGTCCAGCTCCCAGGGCTCGGCGTGCGGCACCACCAGCGGCAATGCGCCGGCCAGCCGCACGGCGTCGACATACTTGCGACCGACGACGTGGAAGGGATGGTCGCCCAGCGGCTTGTTGCAGGCCGGCAACAGCACCAGCGGGCGCCTGGTCACGGCCATGACAGGGGGTCTGCAGTCGATCGCCATCAGCCGAGCATATCGCGCAGGCGATACCAGGCCATGGCCAGCACCAGGCTGGGCATGCGCAACCAGCGTCCACCGGGGAAGGGCCGATGCCGCAGGCGCGCAAAGACGTCGAAGCGCGACGCGTCGCCGGCCATCGCCTCGGCCACCACCCGGCCGGCCAGGCCGCTGAGCGCCAGGCCATGGCCCGAGAAGCCTTGCAGGTAATACACGTTGCCGGTCAGGCGGCCGAAGTCGGGGGCGCGGTTCATCGAGATGTCGACGAAGCCGCCCCAGGCGAACTCGATCTTCGCGTCGGCAAGCCGGGGGAAGGTCTTGACCATGCGCCGGCGCATGCTCTCGGGCAGGTCCGCCGGCGTCACCGTGCTGTAGCTGACGCGCCCGCCGTAAAGCATGCGCTGGTCATTGGTGGTGCGGAAGTAGTCGAGCACCAAGTTGGTGTCGCACACCGCCGCGCGCGACGGCACCCGCTCGTCTGCCAGCGCAGGGTCGAGCGCTTCGCTGCAGGCGATGTAGGTGCCGGCCGGCATGATGCGCGGCTCGAGTTCCGCCGCTATGCCATTCAGGTAGACGTTGCCCGCCAGCAGCACCTGTCGCGCGCTGACGGTGCCGTTGGCCGTGACCAGCTGGGGCTCCGTGCCCTGGCGCAGCGCCGTCACCGCTGTCTGCTCGTGCAGTCGGACGCCGGCAGCGGCAGCGGCACGCGCCAGTCCGAGCGTGTACTTCAGCGGGTGGAGGTGGCCCGAACGCGGGTCGTAGACGCCGCTGTGGAAGCGTGCGCTGGCGATCCAGCTCGGCAATTCAGCCGCGCCGATGCGCCGCAGCCCGAAGCCGTAGACGCGGGCCATGCGGTCGGCCCATGCACTCAGCTTGGCGCCCTTGCGCGGCGTGGTGGCCAGGCCCAGGTAGCCGTCGCGCCAGTCGCAGTCGATGGCGTGGTCGGCGATGCGCTGGCGCAGGATGTCCAGCGCTTCGATCGACATCGTCCATATGCGGCGGGCATCGTCCAGACCGAGCTGCCTTTCGATCACGGTCTGGTCGCACGACAGCCCGTGGATCGCCTGGCCACCGTTGCGGCCGCTGGCACCCCAGCCAAGCTCATGCGCTTCGAGCAGGACCACCTGCTGGCCATGCTCGGCCAGTTCGAGTGCCGCCGACAAGCCGGCCAGGCCGCCGCCGACGATGGCCACGTCGCAGCGGGTGTCGGCGTCCAGCGGTGCGAAGCGCTGCTCGCGCTGCGCCGTGGCGGCGTAGTACGAGTTCTTCGACAGGTTCTGATCGATCGCCAGCAGGCGCATAAACCGCGTTAGGCGACCCTTCGCAGCGCGCTGCGCAAGGTGTCGACCATCTGGTCGATCTGCTCGCGCTGCACGATCAGCGGCGGCGACAGGGCCACGATGTCGCCCGTCACGCGCACCAGCACGCCTTGCCGGAAGCAGTCGGTGAAGATGTCGTAGCCGCGCTTGCCCGGCTCGCCGGCGCGCGGCTGCAGCTCGATCCCGGCCACCAGGCCGATGTTGCGGATGTCGATCACGCCCGGTTCGCTCTTCAGCGCGTGCACGCATTCGCCGAAGTAGCCCTGCACTTCACCGGCACGGGTGAGCAGGCCTTCGTCTTCGTAGGTCTGCAGCGTGGCCAGGCCGGCCGCGCAGGCCAGCGGGTGCGCCGAGTAGGTGTAGCCATGGGCGAACTCGATCAGGTGCTCGGGCCCGGTCATGAAGGCATCGTGGATCTTGCGCTGGCAGATCACCGCGCCCATCGGCACGCTGCCATTGGTGATGCCCTTGGCCACGCACATCAGGTCGGGCGTGACGCCGAAGGTGTCGGCTCCGAAGGGCTTGCCGGTGCGGCCGAAGCCGGTGATGACCTCGTCGAAGATCAGCAGGATGCCGTGCTGGTCGCAGATCTGACGCAGCCGCTGCAGGTAGCCCTTGGGCGGGATCAGCACGCCGGTGGAGCCGGCCATCGGCTCGACGATCACCGCGGCGATGGTCGACGCGTCGTGCAGCGCCACCAGCCGCTCCAGGTCGTCGGCCAGTTCGGCGCCATGCTCGGGCTGGCCGACGCTGAAGGCGTTGCGCGCCGGATCGTGTGTGTGCCGGATGTGGTCGACACCCGTGAGCAGGCTGCCGAAGGTCTTGCGGTTGCCGACGATGCCGCCGACCGAGAGTCCGCCGAAGTTGACACCGTGGTAACCGCGCTCGCGGCCGATCAGCCGTGTGCGTGTGCCGTCGCCGCGCGCGCGGTGGTAAGCGATGGCCATCTTGAGCGCGGTTTCGACGGCCTCGGAGCCTGAGTTGGTGAAGAACACCTTGCTCATGCCCGCCGGCGCGATCCTGACCAGCGCCGAAGCCAGCTCGAAGGCCTTGGGGTGGCCCATCTGGAAGGTCGGCGCGAAGTCGAGTTCGGCCGCCTGCTGCTGGATCGCCTTGACGATGCGCGGCCGGTTGTGGCCGGCGTTGACGCACCACAGGCCAGCCACGGCGTCGAGCACCTGGCGGCCGTTTTCGTCGAAGTAGTGCATGCCGTCCGAGCGTGTCAGCAGACGCGGCGCCTGCTTGAACTGCCGGTTGGCGGTGAAGGGCATCCAGAACGCGTCGAGCTCGGTATTCATGTGGGGGATCCTGCAGGCGATGGGCGAAGCGCTCAGTCTAAGCAGCCGAGCACGCAATGTGCTTGCGCGCTGGTCCTGGGTGAACCCGACGCGGTGCACGTTCGTGCGCTGGTCAGGGGTAGGATTCGCACAACATGCGAAAACCAGCGATTGCCGTGCAAGCCCGTGTCAGCGGCGAAGTCGCGCTCGACACCATCGACCGCGCCATCCTGGCCCAGTTGCAGGGCGACGGCCGGCTGTCCAACGTCGACCTGGCCGAGCGTGTGCACCTGTCGCCGTCGGCCTGCCTGCGGCGGGTCAAAGTGCTCGAGGACGCCGGCGTGATCGCCCAGTACGTGGCGCTGGTCAACCCGCGTGCGGTGGGTCGCCAGGGCACCAGCTTCACGATCATCAACCTCGACAGCACGCAGCCGGCGCGGCTCGAAGCCTTCGAGCAGGCCGTGCGCGACCAGCCGCTGATCCTGGACTGCTTTTATGTCGCCGGCAGCAACGACTACCTGGTGCGCTTCGTCTACCGCGATGCCCAGGATCTGGAGCGCTTTCACGCCGACGTGCTGTCGCGCCTGCCGGGGGTGCTGCGCAGCAATTCGATGCTCGTGCTGCGCACGGTGAAGAAGACGACGGCGCTCGAGCTCTGATCAGGCCTTGCGCGAGTCGGCAGCCGCCTTGGCCTCTTGCTGGCGGCGTTTGGCCTCGGGGTAGATCAGCGCTTCTTCGAGCGCGATGTGCTCGTGATACAGCTCGGTGAACACCGGCAGTGCGTGGCGCAGCGTGTCGATGTCGTACCAGCTGTAGCCCTTGGCGATGGCCTCGATCTGTGGCGCCAACTCGAGCCAGTCTTCCTCCAGCCAGCCGTGGTCCTGTTGCAGACGTTCGATGTGCTGCGTCAACTCGGAGTGGCCGGCGCTCAACAGCAGGGGAAAGACGAACTGTTCCTCGTCGGCGTGGTGCTGGCGCGCGTTGTCGGCGAAGAAGAGATGGATCTGCTGCGCGCTGGCCTGAGCGACGGCATCGGCGCCGTTGTCGTCCAGGTGCTGCAACAGACAGTCGAACTGCTTGAGCACCTCCAGCACCTGGGCATGGGTGCGGTCCAGCGTCTCGAAGCTGGGCAACGCAGGACCGGGGCTACGGACCGGGCGGTCCTTGCGGGTGGCGACTGGCTTCATGGCGGCACTCCTTGGGGGTTACCCGCATTCTTGAGGTGCGGCCTCAGCCTGGGTTGCGCTTGATCAAGGATAGGCCACAGACTCAATTCCGTGCCGCCAGGCGAGCGCAGAGGTAGGTCCAGACGAAGTTCGCCGCGGCGATGCTGGTCAGTTCGGCGTGGTCGTAGGCGGGAGCGACTTCGACGCAGTCCATCCCCACGAACGGCTGCCGCGCCAGCTCTTCGAGCAGCGTCAGCACCTGGTTGGTGCTCAGCCCGCCGGGTTCGGGCGTGCCGGTGCCGGGCGCGAAGGCCGGGTCCAGGCAGTCGATGTCCAGGCTCAGGTAGACCGGAGGATTGCCCAGCGCCTGCAGGCGGCCGGTGATGGCCTGCAGCACCGGCTGCAGTTGGGCCGGGTTTTCCAGGCCGCGCAACGCGCGTGCGCTGAAGATCAGGCCGCCCTGGTCGCGCACGTAGTCGCGCGCCGCGCGCTGGCCGGCCGAGCGGATGCCGATCTGGACGAAGCCCGGCGCCAGCACCAGGCCTTCGGCCATCACCTCGCGGACCCAGGTGCCATGGCCGCTGGGCTCGCCGAAATGGTCCTGCCAACTGTCGCAATGGGCGTCGAAGTGGATCACCGCCAGCGGCTGCCCGAGCCAGGTTCTGTACGCGCGCAGCAAGGGCAGGGTGATCGAATGGTCGCCGCCCAGCCAGGCCAGGTGCTGGCGCGCCAGCAACGGCGGCAGCAGGGGCGCGAGCGCAGCGCGCATGCCTTCGAGCGAGGTGTTGGGCAGCACCAGGTCGCCCAGGTCGTCCAGCTCGCCGTAGGGCGAGACGTCGAACAGCGGATGGATGCCGTCGCACAGCATGTGGCTGGCTTGGCGGATCGCACGCGGCCCGAAGCGTGCCCCGGGGCGATTGGTGGTCGAGCCGTCCCAGGCGATGCCGGCCACCGCAAAGGGGCGTGGCGTGCTCGATGCAGCGGCCGGCGCAACCTTCATGAAGCGCTGGTCGGACAGGAAGGCAAAGCTGGACATGGCGCGGCCGGGCACACTGGAAGGTGGACATTAGACCCTGTCGCATGAAGCCCATCCTGATCCTGCAGCAGCTCGGTGCCGATCGAGCCTCTGAGGCCATCGGGCCGCACCTCCGCCTGCAGTTCCAGATCGAGCTCGATGCCGACCAGGTGACCCGCTGGTCGCTCGAGCACGAAGCCCTGCGCGCAGGCCTGGCGACCGAACGGGCGACGCACCAGAGGCTCGCCCATGAGCACTGCACGCAGGGGTTGCGCGGCATGTCTCGGGCCTGATCGAAGCCAGGGCGGGGGCCCGGTTGGGTGCCGGGTTCGTCGTTCCTGCATGGCGAAATCCAAGTTTCACAATGTGAAATTGTGGTCTGCGGCATTGCAGCAAAATTCACCATATGGAAAAACTGGACTTCACGATGCGGAATCACATGGATAAGTCGTTGATTTTAAATGAATCAATCTCATGTCTTATATAAGACATAAGTCATAAAGAGTCTCATCGAGCCGGTTACGCTGGCGCTGTCGAATCGTTTCCTATCCGCCTCGGTTTCCACTTTCGCAACAGGAGTCCCTGCATGAGCCAACTCACCCGTGATCAGCAAGCCACCGCACTCGACAAGGACTGGGCCGAGAACTCGCGCTGGAAGGGCATCACGCGCAGCTACAGCGGTGCCGACGTGGTGCGCCTGCGGGGATCCGTCCAGATCGAGCACACGCTGGCCCGGCGCGGGGCCGAGAAGCTGTGGTCGCTGATCAACACCGAACCCTTCGTCAACACGCTGGGCGCGCTGACCGGCAACCAGGCCCTGCAGCAGGTCAAGGCCGGCCTGAAGGCGATCTATCTGTCGGGCTGGCAGGTCGCGGGTGACGCCAACAGCACCGGCGAGATGTACCCCGACCAGTCGCTGTATGCCGTGGACTCGGTGCCCAAGGTCGTGCGCCGCATCAACAACACCTTTGCCCGCGCCGACCAGATCCAGTGGAGCGAAGGCAAGAACGACATCGACTTCTTTGCCCCCATCGTGGCCGACGCCGAAGCCGGCTTCGGCGGCGTGCTGAACGCCTTCGAGCTGATGAAGGCCATGATCGACGCCGGTGCCGCTGGCGTGCACTTCGAGGACCAGCTGGCCTCGGTCAAGAAGTGCGGCCACATGGGCGGCAAGGTGCTGGTGCCTACGCGTGAAGCGCTGGCCAAGCTGACGGCGGCCCGCCTGGCGGCCGACGTGATGGGCACGCCGACCATCCTGCTGGCCCGCACCGATGCCGAAGCCGCC
>JANOJJ010000381.1:0-4338 GCA_031408155.1 Rubrivivax sp. | reverse complement strand
ATCGCCGACCAGGCGGTGACCCTGACGATGACCGACGAGATCGACATCTCGCGCGGCGACGTCGTGTCCATGGCCGAGAGCCCCGCCGAGGTCGCCGATCAGTTCGAAGCGACGATCGTGTGGATGGCCGACGAGCCGCTGATCCCGGGCCGGCCGTATCTGTTCAAGCTCGGGACGCGCACCGTCAACGCGACCATCACGGACCTCAAGTACAAGGTCAACGTCAACACGCTCGAGCATCTGGCGGCCAGGCAACTCGGTCTCAACGAGATCGGCGTGTGCAACATCTCGCTCGACCGTGTGGTCGCCTTCGACGCCTACCAGGTCAACACCACCACCGGCGGCTTCATCGTCATCGACCGCATGACGAACAACACCGTCGGCGCGGGCATGCTGCACTTCGCGCTGCGGCGCGCGCACAACATCCACCTGCAGCACCTGGACGTGGACCAGGCCGCGCGCGCCGCGCTCAAGGGCCAGCAGCCGGTGGTGCTGTGGTTCACCGGCCTGTCGGGCTCGGGCAAGAGCACGATTGCCAACGCGGTGGAGAAACGGCTGCTGGCGCTGGGCCGGCACTCGTACCTGCTCGACGGCGACAACGTTCGACATGGCCTGAACCGCGACCTGGGCTTCACCGCGGCCGACCGGGTGGAGAACATCCGCCGCATCGGCGAAGTGGCCACGCTGATGGTCGACGCCGGGCTGATCGTGCTGACGGCCTTCATCTCGCCCTTCCGTGCCGAGCGCGACCAAGCGCGCGCGCTGCTGCCCGAAGGCCAGTTCGTCGAGATCCACGTCGACACGCCGCTGGCGGTGGCCGAAGCGCGCGACGTGAAGGGCCTGTACAAGAAGGCACGCAGCGGCCAGTTGAAGAACTTCACCGGCATCGATTCGCCGTACGAGGCCCCCGAGACGCCCGAGCTGCGCGTGGACACCGCGACGATGAGCGCCGACGAGGCCGCCGACCAGGTGATCACCTGCCTGCGCCAGCGCGGTCGCATCGCCTGACCAAGCGAGCATCGGGTGGACTTGCACAACCTCGTCGCCGGCGCCGGCGTCGGCCTGCTCGTGGGCCTGACCGGCGTCGGCGGAGGCTCGCTGATGACGCCCATCCTGGTGCTGCTGTTCGGTGTCGCGCCGGGCGCGGCGGTGGGCACCGACCTGTGGTTTGCCGCCATCACCAAGTTCGCCGGCGGCGCCTTGCACCACACGCGCGGCAACATCGACTGGCAGGTGGTACGCCGGCTGTGCCTGGGCAGCCTGACGGCGTCGGTGGCCACCATCGCCTGGCTCCTGGCCAGCGGCGGCAGCCAGCTGCGCCAAGGCCTGATCCTCAACACCCTGGGCGTGATGCTGCTGCTGACGGCCGGCGCGATGATCCTGCGCCGGCAGGTGCAGGCTTTCGGCCGCTCGCTGCGCCTGGGCTCGGCCACCCAGTTCAAGGCCGCACAGCCGGCACTCACCGTGCTGTCGGGTGCGGTGCTGGGCGTGCTGGTCACGCTGACCTCGGTCGGCGCCGGGGCGCTGTGTGCGGTCTTGTTGACTTACCTGTACCCGCTGCGCATGACACCGCGCCGGCTGGTGGCCACCGACCTGGTTCACGCCATCCCGCTCACCGTCGTGGCCGGCAGCGGGCATCTGATGATGGGCAACGTCGACGGCGGCCTGCTGCTGCAGTTGCTGGTCGGGTCGATCCCCGGCGTGCTGATCGGCGCCCACTTCAGCGACCGTGCGCCCGAGCATGTGCTGCGGCCACTGATCGCGCTGGTGCTGGTGCTGGTGGGCGTCAAGCTGATCGCGACCTGATCGGCAAGGCCGCCCGCCGTTGGCCCGGACTCGGGCGCGTTCAAGCGTGCCCGACAAAGGCCGCCATCAGGCCCGCGCAGGCGCTGGCAGCCAGCACGGCCAGTAGCAGCCGAGTGCGCGCGGACGAGGCCAGCTTCGCAAGGACCTCGTTCACGCTGCCTTCGACCAGCCGCGGGTTGGCCCCGATCATGCCCGTCGGCACGAGGCCGCCCTTGGCGGCGGAGAAGCTACCGAATGCAGACACCCGTGCGCCCGGCCGAATGTGCTGCTGCTCGAGCTGGCAGTTCGACAGCTTGACCGCGTCGAGTGCCGAGTACGCCACATCGCTGCGGTAAGACCCATCGGGATCGGTCCAGCGGTCCACCAGTTCCTGCGCCGAGGTGTCGGCGCCGCTGAACGTCGTCGCACGCGCGTAACGCTCGAAGCTGGCTGTGCGGCGATCGTGCGACGCGACCGGCGAAGTGCCTTCGAGCTCAGGCACCGTCAGCAACTTGTACGGTCCGGCCCGGGTCCTGATGACCGACGGCGCCAGCGCCACGCCTTTGAAGTGGGTTGCGACGGTGCGGCGCCTGCCCGAGCCGCGGTCCTCGGTGATGGCATAGTGGTAGGCCACGCATTCGGCACCGTCCAGCGGTGCTCGCAAGGTGCTGCCCAAGGGCTCGATCGTGCCCACCAGTGCGGCCCCCGCGCCTGGTCTGGGCGGCAGGCCGGCCACCGATCTGGCGATCGACTTGCGCTCGTTCCAGCGCTGCAAGGCCGCGCGCAGCAGGGCCAGCGCAGTCCAGCCGGCGAGGCCGGCGACGATCGATACGCTCAGCGTCTCGGGCCACCGATATTCGTAACGCGTCTGCAACAGCCAGGACAGCGCCAACGCGACGCCCAGCCAGCCGGCCAACCCCGTCAGACATCCGACCGCGACCTGCTTCATCGGCCTGCGCTCCTGCGCATGAGCATACCCGCCGCGCCGCGCCGCCCTTGTCCTGCATCCGCCGGGCTGGACCTACACTGCGGCCCCCACTCCAGGGCCCGTCTGCGCGCCCGCTTCGAACTCACATGTTCAAGAACGCCCTCGTCTACCGCATCGAACACTGGGACCAGCCCGCCCTGCCCGAGATCGAAAGCCGCCTGGCGGGCGCACGCTTCACGATCGCCGTCGGCGACGGCGCCAACGACCTGCCGATGATGCTGGCCGCCGGTCTGTCGATCGCCTACCACCCCAAGCCAGCGCTGCGCGAACAGGCCATGATCTGCATCGACAGCGGCGGCATGGAGCGCGCGCTGTTGCTCTTCAACCGCGCTCGCGCCTGAACACCGCGAGCAGCGCGCCGGCCTTCTTCAACGCCGGCAGGCGTTCGTCGGACAAGGCGTCGAGAAAGTCCGACAGCCGCTTGCTGCGCACGATGGTGAAGACCGTCAACGCGATCGTCGCCAACATCACCACGCCGAAGAACAGCGCGCGCGTGCCCAGCGGCTGATCGGCCTCGGCGATCAGGTTGATGCCCAGGAAGCCGGTGGTGACGGTGCCGATCAGGCCGAACACCGTGACCACCGTCAGCCGCACCACGGTGTTGGCCTGCCGACGCAGGCTGTCGGCGTCGAGGTAGGTGTTCATGTCGGCGGTGCGGTCCTTCACCTCGGCGTACAGCGCATCGAGATCGAGGTGGCGCGCGGTCAGGCGGAACAGCGCGCGCACGTGCGCCTGTTCGCTGATTTCGTGGAACCAGTAGCGGTGCGTGAAGCGCAGAAAGCTCTCGAAGCTGCGCCGGATCGTGCGCTTAAAGCGCTTGACCGAATCGGCGTCGCTCACGTCCAGCCGCTTGAGCGCGTCGACCAGCCGGTCGGAGAACATCAGCAGCGCCGCCTTCTGCACATGCGCGATCAGGAACAGCAGGTAATGCTGGTGCCTGAACTGCGCCAGCACGCCGCGCTCGGCACAGGCAAAGAACGGGGCCTGCGCGTCGCCGATCACCACCAGCGAATGCCCGCTGCCCAGGTAGCGCGTGTTCGGTGCCGCCCCGCCTTCGGACCAGAAGCGGTCGTAGCAGTGGCGCTGTTCAAAGTCGTTCAACGACGCGGTCGAATACGGCAGCCCGGCGTCGGCACCTGCCGAACCGGTGATCAGGCCCAGGCGCACGAAGTCGGAGCGCGTCAGCCGACGCGGGTCGTCCAGCGCGAGGTAGGCCATGGTCGGCATGCGGTAGTACTCGATCTGCCGAAAACGCAGTGCACCGTCACGCTCGGAGGTCTCGGGCACCAGCGGCTCGAGCACGAAGGCCCACTGCGCCGCGATGCGCGGTGAACGGTGCTCGGCCACGAAGGCCAGGAAGAGCTCGCGCTGCTGCGAATCCGAGCGCACCAACACCTGCCCATCGGTCCCCAGCCAGGCCAGTTCGGACGGCGCGCAGGCCCATGAACAGCGCGCCGAACATCAGCAGCAGCAGCCCCGCCACGTGCAGCGAGCGCGAACGCAGCAGGCCCTGCCACGAGAGGGCGCGCAGCATCGGCCGCGGGTTCAGCGGGCGCTGCGGCGGC
>JANOJJ010000425.1:0-21894 GCA_031408155.1 Rubrivivax sp. | reverse complement strand
GCTGCGTGACGCCGAACTGGTGGACGGCCGCGTGCACGCCACCGGCAACTACAGCTACGCCAGCACCACCTGCCAGGGCGAGCGCTGGTTGATGCTCGGCGATGCCTATGCCTTTGTCGACCCGGTGTTCTCGTCCGGCGTGCACCTGGCGATGACCAGCGCGTTCGAAGGCGCCAAAGTCGTGCACGCCTTCTTCGAGCAGCCAGCGGCGCTGCGCGCCGCGCGCCGGCGCTTCGAGGCCGTGATGGTCAAGGGTCCGCGCGAGTTCTCCTGGTTCATCCATCGCATGACCAACCCGACCCTGCGCGACCTGTTCATGCGCCCGGGCAATCCGCTGAAGGTCAAGAACGCGGTGCTGTCGCTGCTGGCGGGTGACCTCTATGGCGGCACGCCGTTCTGGCCCTCGCTGTGGCTGTTCAAGGGCATTTACTGGCTGCGCTCGCTGGCCCACGCCCGGCGCAGTTGGACCGCCTTGCGCATGCGCCGCAAGCAGATCGTCGACTGCGGCGCCCTGGCCGGCGAGACGGTGATCGTGGAGCGTCGATGACCCGGCCTCGAAAGCGGCCTGTTGCGCTGCCGGCCGCTGCCGCGCTGCTGCTGGCGGCCGGACTGCCCGGCCCGGCCGCCGCAGCCGAGTTGCCGCTGTGGGAGCTTGGCATGGGCCTGGCCGGCCTGAGCCTGCCGCACTATCGCGGCGCCGAGCGCTCGACGCGCTGGTTGTTGCCCGTGCCTTATGCCGTCTACCGCGGTGAAGTGCTGCGTGCCGACCGCGACGGCGTGAAGGCGCTGCTGTTCGACACCGACCGGGTCGACTTCGACGTCAGCCTGGCGGCCAGCGCGCCGTCGCGCAGCGCCGACGAACCGGTGCGCCAGGGCATGCCCGACCTGGCCGGCACGCTCGAGTTCGGCCCCAACCTCAATCTGCGCCTGGCGCGTGGTCCGGGCTGGAAGGTCGAATTGCGGCTGCCGGTGCGGGCGGCGCTGACGCTCGAATCCAGCCCCAAGGCCATCGGCTGGGCCAGCACGCCCAATGTCAACCTCGACCGCGCGTACGGAGCGTGGAACGTCGGCGCCCAGGTCGGCGTGCTGTGGGGCAGCCGGCGCCTGCACCGCCACTTCTATGACGTGGCACCGGAGTACGCCACCGCGTCCCGTCCGGTCTTCCGGACCGACGGCGGCCATGCCGGCTGGCAGGCCACGCTGGGCGTGTCGCGGCGCGACGGCGAGCGCTGGTTCGGCGCCTTCGTGCGCGCCAGTTCGTTGGCCGGCAGCGTGGTCACCGACAGCCCGCTGGTGCGGCGCACGCACAACGTCAACTTCGGCGTCGCGATGTCCTGGGTCCTTTGGCGCTCGGAGCGCCTGACGCCGGATCGCGATGAACTCCGGTGACCCCGAATCGACGGCCGGCAGCCCGCCGGGTGCGGCCGCCGGTTCGGCCGTGCCGCCCGTCCACGCAGCGCAGCCGGCATTGATCGCGCAGCCCTGGCTGCGCCCGCTGGCCTGGCTGGTGCTGCAGGTTCTGCTGCTGGGACTGGGTCTGATGTCGCTGGGCTGGAACCTGATCGCGCTGGCCCTGCTGCCGGTGGTGAGCCGTGAACGTGGCCGCGGCTTCGGTCGCCGGGTCATCTCGCGCGGTTACGCCTTCTTCTGGCGCTCGGCGCGCGCCAGCGGGCTGCTGCACATGGATGCCAGCGCGCTCGACGTGCTGGCCGACGAGCCGGGCCTGATCGTCGTCGCCAACCACCCCAGCATGCTCGACGCCGTGATGCTGGTAGCGCGGCTGCCGCGCAGTGCCTGCGTGATGAAGGCCAGCCTGGCCCGCAACCCGTTCCTGGGTGCCGGTGCCCGGCTGGCGGGCTACGTCCCGAACGACTCCACCTTTGGCATGGTGCGGCTGGCGGTAGCCGACCTGCGGCAGGGCGGGCAACTGGTGCTGTTTCCCGAGGGCACGCGGACCACGCAGTGGCCGCTCAATCCCTTCCATTCGGCGGTCGGGGTGATCGCCAAGCGGGCCCGGGCGCCGGTGCAGGCGGTGTTCATCGACACCGACTCGCCTTACCTCGGCAAGGGCTGGCCCCTGTGGCGGCTGGCGCCGTTGCCGATCGTCTTCAAGGTTCGCATGGGCGAGCGCTTTGCGCCGCGCGACAACCCGCATGCGCTGCAGGCCGAGCTGGAGGCGTACTTCGCCGCCGGCATGCAGCGCGTGCCGCGGCACCTGCCATGACGTCGAACGCCGCACTTGCGTCCGCCACCCACCTGGTCCTGATCCCCAGCTACAACCCCGGGCCCCGGGTCTACCAGACCGTGTCCGAAGCGCGTGCGCAGTGGAACCCGGTCTGGGTGGTGGTCGACGGCAGCACCGACGGCAGCACCGAGGGCCTGCGCAGGTTGGCCGAAGCGGACAGCGGGTTGCGTGTGTTCGTGCTGCCGGCCAACGCCGGCAAGGGCGCTGCCGTGTTGCATGGCCTTGAACAGGCGCAGGCCGCGGGCTGGACCCACGCGCTGACGATGGACTCCGACGGCCAGCACCCGGCCGATCTGATCCCGACCTTCATGCAAGCCTCGATCGCGCGGCCTGAGGTGATGGTGCTCGGGCGGCCGATCTTCGACGCCAGTGCACCTTTGCTGCGTGTGCGCGGCCGCCGGGTGTCCAACGGCTGGACCAACCTCGAGACGCTGGGCGCCGGCGTGGCCGATTCGCTGTACGGTTTTCGCGTTTATCCGATCGACGCACTGGCGCGCGTGATGCGCAGCCAGTCCTGGATGCGGCGCTTCGACTTTGACACCGAGGCCGTGGTGCGGCTGGCCTGGGGCGGTGTCAAACCGATCAACCTCGACGCGCCGGTGAAGTACCTCAGTGCCGCCGACGGCGGCGTCTCGCATTTCCGCTACGGGCGCGACAACCTGCTGCTGAGCTGGATGCACACGCGGCTGATGATCGGCTTTGCGCTGCGCCTGCCGCTGCTGCTGTGGCGGCGGCTGTGGCGGCTGCCGCCGTTCCAGCCGTGAAGATCGACGCGAAATCCTGCCGCGTTGTGGTCAGCGGCACGCCGGTCGACTCTTCAGTTCAGGCGGCCAGTGGCGGGAACAGCATGCTCTCGTAGCGCTTGGCCTGGTCCACCCGCTGGTCCAGCAAGGTCTGCAGCTCGCGTCCGTCCAGGCCGGGGTGTTCGGACTGCGCACGTTGCAGCACTTCGGCCGCCAGCGCGTGCAGCCGGGTGGTGGCGTCGCGCAGCCGTTGGCGGAAGGCCGGGTCGTCGAGGCGGTCGGTCAGGCTGCGGTTGAGCTCGACGAACCAGGGCACCGAGGCCTGGTCGAGCATCAGCGGCAGGTTGCGCCGCGCGCTCACGCCGCCCCAGCGCTGCAGCAGGTCCTGCAGCGCCAGGTTCAGGCGCTGGCAATGCGCCAGCTCGTCGCGCAGGTTCGACAGCGACGCCAGGTCGGCCAGCCGGCCCTGGAAGTACAGCTGCGCCAGCACGCTCCAGTAGTAGGTGTAGTCCCAGATGATCTTGGTCGGCAGCACCTCGGGGTCGCCGAACAGGCCGTACTGGCCCTGGTACAGCGCCAGCGTGCTGTCGTAGAACGACTTGAAGATCTGCTCGTAGATCTGCGTGTGCGCAGCCAGCGGCCGGCCGGCGTGGTGGCGCGCCACCAGTTCGGTGATGTAGGTGTTGCCGATCGCGATGAAGTCGCTGCCGGGCGAATAGAACGGGTCGAGGAAGCGCCCGGCCTCGCCGGCCAGCGCCCAGCGGTCGGCCGAGAAGACCTGCTTGCAGTCGTACGAGAAACGGCGAAAGAAGGCGAAGTCCTGCAGCTTGTCGCGTTTGCCGTCGAGATCGTCCCACAGCCGCGGCTGGAACTCGCGCAGCCAGTCCATCGCCTTGTCGAACGTGTCCATGCACGCGCTCGGGTGGTAGGCCGGGTCGGCCACGATGCCCACCGAATGCGAGCCTGACGACAGCGGGATCAGCCACACCCAGTAGCCGGCACCGACCAGGTGATTGGTCGACAGCCAGCGCGTGGGCGTGTCGCAGCGGCTGCACCAGGCCGGGTCGTCGGTCCAGTGGTCGATCTCGATCCGGTCGTGGATGCGGAACCACACCGCATGCGCGGCATGGTCGTTGTCCAGTGCCAGGCCGAGCTGGCGCTTGAGCAGACCGGCACGGCCGCAGGCGTCGATCACCCAGCGTGCCTGCACGTGCTGCAGCGGCGCGCCGGCGCGCTGCCAGCTCAAGTCGTGCAGCGCGCCGCGCTGGCCGAGCTGCACCTGGCGCACCCGTGCGCTGCCTTCGAAGCGCACGCCACGGCGCTGCACCTCGCCGACCAGGAAGTTCTCGAAACTGCCGCGGTCGATCTGCCAGGCCGGCACCGGCAGCGCTCGGCTGGCGCCGAGTTCGGTCACGTTCTCGATGTCGCGCCGGCCCTCGCTGAAGAAGAAGCGGAAGCCGAACTTCTTCAGCTGCGAGTGCAGCAGGTGGTCTTTCAGGCCCAACACCTCGCCGAAGTAGTGGGCGCCGATCTCGACCGTCGACTCGCCGACCTTGTGCGTGGCCAGCGGCACCGGGTGGGTGCGCCGCTCGAGCACCAGCAGGTCGAGCTTCGGCAGGCGCTGGCGCAGTTGCAGGGCCAGCGTCAGGCCGGCCAGGCCACCACCCATGATGACGACATCGTGCGCGCGCTCGTGCGTGGAAGAAGGCTGATCCATCAGGGACTTTCGCGGGCTGTGCGGCGCTCGATGATGCCCGATGCAGTGCGACGGCGGGCCGGCAACGCGGCCGTTTCCATCAGCTCGCCGGCAGCGGCCGGGCCGCGATCAAGTCGCGGGCGAGCCACTGTTGCCACAGGCTGCGCCAGGCCGACCAATCGTGTCCGCCGGCGGTTTCGAAGCAGCGTTCGGCCGGCAGTTGGGCGGCCAGCAGCCGATGGGCGTCGACGAAACGGTCGTCACGGCCATAACCCAGGTGCAGCTGCGGCAGCGCCTGGCCGCGTGCGATCCAGGCCCAGACCTCGTGCTCCAGCAGGTCGTCGGGCTGCGGCTGGCGCCTGGCGGCCCAGGCCTGCGCGCCACCGGCCTGCGCGATCTCGGTCAACAGGGTGCGTTGACCGAGGTACGGCGCCAGCATCAGGACCCCCGCGACCTGGCTCGGATAGCGCGCCGCGTAGGCGAGCGCGAACAGGCCGCCGAGCGAGATGCCCAGCATCCACACCGATTGAACGCCGCGTTCGCGCGCGGGTCCGATCACCTCGTCGTGCAGATGGTCGAGCACGCGGCCTTCGACGTAATGCTCGATGCGGGCCCCCACGATCACCACGTCGGCATGCACGCGCCGCTGGCGCAGGCTGTCGACGAAGCCTTCGGCAACGAACTCGGCGGGCGCGCTGTAGGCGCCCGGCAGCATCAGTAGCAGGGTCGGTGCGGCGTAGGGGCCGCTGTCGTCGAAGTGCAACAGTTCCATCGGTCCGGCGGCAGGTGGCGCCCAACTGCTGCAGCCCGCGCCTGCCGCCGCCAGCAGGGACAGGCCGGTTTGCAGCACGCGGCGGCGGGAGGTCGGGGTCGGCACGGGTGCGGGGCTGGCGCGCGCTGTCCAGTTCGTCGAAGCGCCGCGATGGTAGTGGCTGCCGGTCAGTGGCTTGGGGCGCCCGCCTGCATCGCCGTCGACTCGAAGGGGATTCGGCGATCCCCCTGCTGCGGCTCGCAGCCCGGCCCCAGCGGCTGCCAGCCGCGGCGCAGCACCATCTGCCGCTCGTCGTGGCACAACTCGACGCGGCGTGCGCCCGGCAGCTGGCGCTGGACGAAGGCTTCGAGCGAGACCGGCATGCTGACGCGGAAGATGGCGGCGTCGAGGTCGGCTTCGGGGTGATCATCATGGTGCAGCAGCGGCACCAGCCGCGCCAGCCAGCTCAACAGCCGCGAGCCGGCTTCAAAGCGGTGCGGCTCGTAGGCCTGGTCGAGCAGCCAGGCCTGGGCCTGTTCGCGCGAGGCTTCGCCGCCCAGTCCGCCCCAGGCCGCGGCCAGCAACTCGGCCACCCACTGGTTGCAGTTCTGGTAGCGCGTGCTGAAGGCATGCGCGTTGGCGCTGTAGGCCGCGGCCACCATTTGGAGTGCCACCCGGTTGTCGAGCGCGGCCGCCTCCAGCGCTGCCGCTGCGGCCGGCGGCAGCAGCACGAGCGAGACAGAACCCGACGCTGAATCGTCGGCCGCCAGCACGAAGCCAGCCAGTCCCTGGTCGAACAGGCGCGGCCGGCCTTCGTCACAGGCGTAGTACAGCTGGCGCACCGACCACGGTGTGTTGGGGCTGTCGCGCAGGCTGATGCCGGCATGCGAGTAGCGCAGCGCAAAGCGTGACAGATCGACTCCCGAGCGCGCGATCAGCGCCACCCGCTCGCCCGATGCTTCGAGCTCCTGGCGCAGCAGCGCCACCAGGCGCAGCCGGCGATCCTTCTGCGCCGCGCTGAGCTCGACGCCCTGGTCGCAGTAGCGCGGTGAAGCAGCGTTGGCGTTGGCGGCCAGCGCGAGCAGCAATGCGGCGCAGCCGCTGCGCCAGCGGGTGCTCACAAGGTGACGGCCACCGTCGTCAGTTCGCGGTACCACTCGTCGTCGAGCAGCAGGAAGAACGCGGTCTTGGTGTCGGCACGGGCGAACTCGATGCCGTATGGCCGTTCGCGTGCACTGACCACCCGGCCGACCACTAGGCCACCTTGTTCGACCGCCAGGTCGGGTATGCGCAGCGTGAACTCACCCGTCGCGCCGCCGCCGGGCAGCGCGCGCAGCGTGACCTCCTGGGTGCCGGGCTCGGCCTGCGCGACCTGGATCACCTGGTAGTCACCCTGGCCGACCACGGTGCGCGACGAGCTGTCGCTCGACTTCTTGATCGAGCGCGAAATGCTGTCGACCGAGGTACTGAGGCTGTCGGACGCCGACGCCACCGCTGAACTGGCGGCCTGGGCCGCGGTTGCGGCGGCCAGGCCCGCCAGGGCCAGGGCCAGGGCGCCGACGGTGCGCTGCGCGAGAGTCATGCAAAGCCTCCTGAAAATACTCAGATCATGCCCCCGTTGACCGAGATGACCTGTCCGGTGATGTAAGCGGCGTCGGGACCGGCCAGGAAGCCGACCAGCGCAGCCACCTCGTCGGGCCGGCCGGCTCGCTGCACCGGCACCAGGCGCTTGATCGTCGCGGCGTCGAAACCGGCGGCCATCGGCGAGTCGATGATGCCTGGCGCGACCGCGTTGACCGTCACCCCGCGGCTGGCCAGTTCGAGCGCCAAGGCCTTGGTCGCGCTGTTGAGCGCTCCCTTGGCGGCAGCATAGTTGACCTGGCCGCGGTTGCCGACCAGTCCGGCCACCGACGACAGATTGATGATGCGCCCCCAGCGCGTGCGCAGCATCGGCAGCACCAGCGGTTGGGTGACACGAAAGAATCCGTTCAGCGAGACGTCGATCACGCGCTGCCACTGCCGGGCCTGCATGGCGGGGAAGACGGCGTCGTCATGCACGCCGGCGTTGTTGACGATGATCTGCACCGCGCCGCCGTCGAGCAGTCGCGCCATCGCCCGCTGCACCGCAGCGTCGTCGCCGATGTCGAAGACGATCACTTCGGCGCTGCCGCCGGCGGCGATCAGCGCGTCGGCCTGGGCCTGCACCCGCTCTGGCCGCGAGTTGGCGTGCAGCAGCAACTGCGCGCCATCGGCCGCCAGCCGTGCCGCGATGGCGCTGCCCAGCGCGCCGCTGGCACCAGTGACGAGGGCGCGCTTGCCGAGCAGGGGTTTCATGGCGCGACCGCCAGTGGGGTGTCGAGCACGACGGTGGCGCGGCCATCGACCAGCACGCGGCCGGACTCGTCGCGCACCTCGAAGCGGTACATCGCCTGGCGCTCGTCGCCGGCCAGGTGATCGGCCTGCACGATCAGCGCGCCGGCCACGTCGTCGAGCCGGGGCACCAGCAGGCGCACGCTGCGTGCACTGGCCAGAAAGCCGGGCCGGCCCTGCACGCCGGGTGCGGCGTTGAGCGCGCCGTGCAGGGCCATCGCCTGGGCCGCGTATTCGATCGCCACCGGCGCCAGCAGACCGTGCGCGCAGCGCAGGGGGTGGTCGGCGGCGCGGTGGCTCGAGGCGCGGCAGGTGATGCGTTCGCGCGAACAGGCCAGCACCGCGTCGAGCAGGCACATGCGTCCCTGGTGCGGGATCAACGCGGCGATGTGCTCGCCGCGGGGCAGGGCACTGTCGTTCATGCCGCCGCCACGTCGACTGCCAGCGCCATGCCGGCCAGACCTTCGACCACCAGCGACGCGGCCGCCGCTGCGGCCAGCGCCTGCAGCAAGGGCAGCGCACGGGCAGCGGGAATCTGGCCGCGCAGCGTTTCCAGCGCGGCGCCGTTGCAGCGCGTGATGGCGGCGTCGCCCGCCAGCGCCACACGCAGCCGGCGCCCGCCCTGCGGCACCAGCAGCAGCGCCACGGCCAGCGTGTCGGCGAGCGGGCGCACGCCGTGCAGCGGTTCGGGGTACGGTACGTCGCAGGCCACCAGCAGCACCGGCGCCTGGCCGTGCACGCATTGCACGGCCGCTTCGAGCAGGCCGGCGCTGAAGCTGGCATCGAAGGCGCCCAGGCTGGTCGAGGCCTGCATCGACTGGGTGGCGATGTGCCAGTAGCCGGCCGCGACGTTGTGCACCGAGTGGGTGAAGCGTGTCGGCGAGATCAGCCGCTCGGCGGTGGCCAATGCGTCGCACATCGCGTGGCAGTTGGCCGGGTCTCCGGTCGACGAGGTGAAGACGGTCGCCAGCGCCTGCGGCAAGATGCCGGCGGCTGCGCAGGCCTGGTCGGCCACCAGCACCGAGGCCTTGACCACCGCCCCGGCGCGGCGCCGTTCGGTCGCCGGCAGCCGCGCCGGCGCCGGCACGACGGTGGCTACCCAGCGCCAGGCCGACGGGTCGCGCAGCAGTGCTGCGGCGCAGCCCCAGTCGGGCAGGCCCGGGCCGAGCAGGCCGACGCCCAGCACGCCGACGTCCAGGCAACGCGTCACCGCGCCGCTCCAAAGAGCAGACAGGCGTTGCTGCCACCAAAGCCAAACGAGTTGCTGGCCACCAGATCGATCGGCGAGCGCTTCGCTTCGAGCAGGTAATGGGTCTGCAGCGCCGGGTCGCGCTGGCGCACGTTCAGCCCGGCTGGCAACAAGCCGTGCTGCAGCGCCAGCATCGAGACCACGGCCTCGACGCCGCCGGCCGCGCCCAGCGTATGGCCGGTGTAGCCCTTGGTGCTGCTGCACGGCGTGTCAGGGCCGAAGACGCCGAGCACGCCACGGTCTTCCGCCGCGTCGTTGCCGGGTGTGCCGGTGCCGTGCAGGTTGATGTAGCCGACTTCGGCGGCGAGGCGTCCGGCCTGGGCCAGCGCCAACCGCATGGCCAGCGCCGCGCCGGCGCCTTCGGGGTGCGGGCTGCTCATGTGGTGGCCGTCGTTGCTTTCGCCGCAGCCCAGCAGCCAGGCCATCGGCGTGGCCGCATCACGTTCGAGCAACGCGAAGGCGGCCGCCTCGCCGATCGACAGGCCCTTGCGCTGCGCGTCCCAGGGCCGGCAGATTTCGGGCGCGACCAGTTCCAGCGCGTGGAAGCCGTACAGCGTTGTCAGGCACAGGCTGTCCACGCCTCCCACCTCGGCGGCATCGATCAGGTCGAGCTCGATCATGCGGGCCGCCAGGCCGAAGACCTTGGCGCTTGACGAGCAGGCCGTGCTCACCACGCTGGCCGGTCCCCGCAGATCGAGCACCTGGCGCACGTAGCGCGCCACCGAGTAGGTGTTGTGCGTCTGCGCGTAATGCAGGTCGGCGGGCAGGGCGCCGCTGGCGCGGTCGCGCCGGCGGTAGGCGAGTTCGGTCTGCAGGATGCCGGCGGTGCTGGTGCCCAGGAAGACGCCGATCCGGTCGGCGCCGAAACGATCTCGCGCGCGCTGCACGCTGAGT
Organism: Rubrivivax sp.; assembly: GCA_031408155.1. Classification (GTDB taxonomy): domain Bacteria; phylum Pseudomonadota; class Gammaproteobacteria; order Burkholderiales; family Burkholderiaceae_C; genus Rubrivivax. The sequence goes on along the minus strand of JANOJJ010000425.1, from coordinate 11,946 downwards.
GCGAAGCCGTCGGCGCGCAGGCCGAGTTCGGCCAGCCGGTTGTTGCGGCAATCATAGGCCGCCAGCGCCTCGGGCCAGGCCAGTTCGTCGACGCCGTCGACCGCGCCCAGCCAGGCGCCCAGCATCGCGGTCTCGAAGTCGCGCTGCTGCAGGCCAGTGCGGCCGGTCAGCAGTGCCTGCAGCGCGGCGCCGCGGCCTGCGCCGAGCGCCGACACCATCGTGTGGTCGCTGACGGCCACGGGTTTCATGCGCCGCGACCCTGCAGGTCCGCCACCAGCAGCACGTTGGCGAACGGCGTGCCCCGGCTCATGGGCACCGCGTGCACCACGAAGCCCAGGCCTTGCAGCAAGGTGGTCCAGTCGGCCACGCTGCGGCCCCAGGTCGGCGGCACGCGGTGGCCACGCACGATGGTCACCAGCCAGTCGGCCCATTGACTGATGGCAAAGCGGCCCCGCTTGGCCTGGTCGCCTACGCGCAGCAGCAAGCGGCCGCGGCTGCCCAGCGCCTGGCGCACGCGTTCGAGCAGCGCAGCCTGCGCGGCATGCTCGACGTAGTGCAGCACGTCGAGGATCACCACCAGGTCGCAGGCCGGCAGCACGGCCTGGCACATGTCGGAGCAGACGAAGCGTGGCGCCAGCGGCAGCCGGCCGACCGCGGTCTCGGCCCGCTGCACGTCGCGTGGCATCAGCTCGATGCCGGTGTACTGCGTGGCCTGTGGCGCGGCCGGCCAGTGGCGCGGCCAGCGACCACTGCCTGCAGCATCGCTGCAGGCCTGCAGCAGACTGGCCAGCAGGCCCTGGCCGCAGCCGATGTCGACCACCCGCAAGGGGCTCGAACCAGCGCTCAGATCACCGCGTTCGAGCAAGCCGCGGAACACCGGGTCGAGGCCGAGCTTGCCGCGCGCGAAGTGCCAGGCGAAATATCCGGCCCGGCGATAGGGCGCGGCCGCCTGCTCGTGCAGCTGGCGCCAGCCGCTAGCCGGCTCCGGTGCGGCCGGCAGCATGCTGTCGAGGTCATGCTTCATGCAGCGGTGGCCAGCGCGCGGCGCGTTGGCAGGGCGTCGTTCAGGGTGACCGGCGTCAGGCCGGCGTCGCGGCAGATCTGCAGCAGCGCCGGCAGCACGTGCAGGACCACGGCGCGGCCATCGGCTGCGCGCTCGGCATGGCCGTCGTGCAGCAGCAGGATATCGCCGCCGGCCAGGCCGCGCGTCAGGCGCTGCAGCACCGCGCTGGCATCGGTCTGGCGGGTGTCGAAGCCGCGTCGGGTCCAGCTCACCAGGTGCAGGTCGAGCCGGTGCAGCAGCGGGTCGAGCAGCGGGTTGCGCAGGCCGGCCGGGGCGCGAAAACAATGCGGTCGGCGGCCGACCAGATCGGTCAGCGCCTGCTGCGCGCGGCTGACGTCGCGTTCCATCGCGGCCGGCCCCAGCAGTGAAAAGTGGTGTCGGTGCGCATGGCTGTGGTTCTGCACCGCGTGGCCGCGGCGCACGATCTCGCGCAGCAGCGCCGGTGCGGCGAGCGCGCGCTCGGCGATGCAGAAGAAAGTGGCGCGCGCGCCAGCGGCGTCGAGCTGGTCGAGCACCGCCGGCGTCACCTCGGGGTCGGGGCCGTCGTCGATCGTGATCGCCACCTCGCCGCGCTGCGCGCTGGCCGCCGGCAGGCGCTTCACGTTGGGCCCCAACCAGTCGCTGCGCGGCCACAGGCCGGCAGCCGCCAGCAGCGCGTGGTTGGTCACCACCGCAGCCAGCGCCCAGGGCCAGCCGCCCGGGGCCAGTGCCAGGCCGGCGGCGGCCAGATGCACGCCGGCACTGGCCTTGACCAGCGGCGGCCAGGGCCAGGGCGGAGGGGTAGACAGGGGCAGGGCGGCGGGCAAGTCAGCGGGTCCGGCAATCGTGTGCCCGCACAGGCGCAGGACCGGAAAATTCTGTCACAGCGCTTCAGCCCTGACGGCCGGCGGGCTGCTGCGCGGCGCAAAGGTCGCGGCCAGCAGCAGCGCCAGCAGCGCGCCCGGCGCCACCACGCGGCCGATCGCCGACAGCACCGGGATGCTGGAGCAGGCCAGCAAGCCAAACGACAGCACCGTGGTCAGGTTGGCCAGCAGCAGCGACGCCAGCATATCGTCGTTGGTCTCGGCGTCAGCCGGCGGGGCCTGGCGCAAGAGGTCGAAGAAGAGCGCGTAGTTCGAGCCCACGGCCACCACCAGCAGCAGCCCCACCAGGTGCAGGATGCCGAGCGGGACCGCCAGCGCCGCCAGGCCGCCGATCGTCAGCAGGACTGCCAGCACCAGCGGCTGGCACACCGCCAGCAGGCGCCGCCCCGAGCGCAGCCATAGCGCCATCAGCGCCACCACGCCGAGCGCACCGAACAGCGCCTGGCCCAGGGCCTGGTGCAGGTAGCGCCGGTACAGGCTGCCCAGTTCGTGGCCGATGTCCAGCAACAGCGCATCGGGCACGCCCTGCAGCGCCTGGCGCACCTTGTCCCGCGCGGCGCTGTCGAGGCTGTCGCGCACCGGCTGCAGCGGCAACAGGGCGCTCGCGCTGCCATCGGCGCGGCGCAGCATCAGCGCGTCGACCAGCGGCGCCACCGGGCTGCCTTGCAGGGCGTGGACTGTCACCGGCTGTGCCTGGCGGGCCTGGGCGACATCGGCCACGAAGGGCGTCAATCGCACGGCCGACAACGGCCCGCCCTGCGTGGCCTGGTCGAGCGCAGCCTGCAAGCGGGCGGCGTCGGGCAAGGCGGCGAGCCGGCGCTGCTGGGTGGCCAGGCTGGGCACGAAGCGCGTGACGGTGTCGAAGCCACCGAGCACGCCCTGGTCGACCAGCGCCTCCAGCCGTTCGGCCGCGGCTTCGGCGCGTTGCAGCGTGGCCTCGACATCGGGGCCCTGCACCACCACCAGCGTGCCGGCGTCGCCGGCGCCGAGGTCGGCGCGCAGTTGTTGGTCGAGCTCGATCGCCGCGCGCGGCACCGGGCTCATGGACGCCAGGTCGGCGCGCCAGAGGTCACCGCGCTGCCACAGCAGCACTGCTGCGCCCAGGCCGAGCAGCAGCACCGGCACGCGCAGCCGCGGCAGCCAGCGCACGGCCGAGCGCGCAGCACGGCCGAGCGGGCGACGCAGACCCACGCCGCGCGAGCCGTCGGGCAGCAGGGTCGGCAGCACATACCGTGTGGCCAGCGCCGCGGCCACCAGCCCGGCGACCGAGAACACGCCCAGTTGCGCCAGCCCGGGGAAGCCCGAGAACACCAATGCGACGAAGCCGCAGATCGACGTCAGCAAGCCCAGCCGCACCGTCGGCCAGCTGCCGCGCACCCACGACGACCAGCCGCCGCGACCCTGGTCGTCGCGCCGGGCCTGGATCAGGTAGTAGATCGCGTAGTCGACCGACTCGCCGATCAGCGTCGAGCCGAAGCCCAGCGTCATGCCGTGCACGGTGCCGAAGCCCAGACTCACGGCCGCGATGCCGGCGATCACCCCGCTGGCCACCGGCAGCATCGCTACAGCGAGTGCGCTGACCGAGCCGAAGGCCAGCAGCAGCAGGCTGCTCATCAGCAGCATGCCGGCGATGGCCAGCCATTGCACCTCGCGTTCGATGCGTGCGCGGCTGTCGACCGAGAACACCGGCGCGCCGCTGAGCTGCAGCGTCAGGCCGCGTGCAGCCAGCGGCGCGAAGGCCTGCTGCACGCCGGCGATGGCGGCCGCCTGCGCGTCGAGGTCGGCGCCGGCAGCCTTGACCACCGCCATCAGCAGCGCGCGTCCGGCCTGGCCTTCCTCTACCCGTGAGACCCACACGCCCTGTTCGCTGCGCGGTGAGCGGGCCGGGATCAGCGATTCGGCGATGCGCTGCGCTTCGCCGCTGGGGTCGCGCGGCAGCAGCGGCTTGATGGCGTTGCCGGCCGGCGTGCCGAGCAGCGACAGCGCCTCGTCGATAGCGGCGCGCAGGCCCTCGGCGCTGAAGCGCTCGGGCGTGATCGCGGGGCTGAGCGCGTAGCGGTGCTCGAACAACCAGCTTGCGAAGCCGGCCCAGCCGTCGTGCTCGCCGTTGTTGACCTGGTCGAAGCGGCCGCTGTCGCGCAAGGCCCTGGCCAGCTCGCGCGAGGCCTGTGCGCGCACGATCGGATCGGCGCCGCTGATGCCCATCAGCAGCGTGCGCGACGGCAGGCCGCTGTGGATCTGCTCGATCAACAGGCGCTGGCGCGGGTCGGGGCTGGCCGGCAGGAAGGCCGACAGGTCGGCGCTGAACGGGGTGCGCGCGATCTGCAGCAGCGCCAGCAGCACCAGCAGCGCCCACAGCGCCAGCGGCAACAGGCGGCGGCGCGGTGGCAATCGCAGCGGCGCTACGCTCATCGAACCGGACCCGGCGTGATCACCAGCGGCTCGACCAGCATCAGCGAGCGGTCGCCTCCGGTCAGGCGCAGCTCGATGCTGCGCAGGTCGGCGCCCTGGCCGACGAGTTCGATCTGCTGCACCTGGGCGGTCAGCCCCTTGTCGATCGGCAGCAGGTGCAACACCCACTTCGCGTCGCTGCCGGTCAGCGTGGCACGAAAGTGCTTCTGCAGCAGCGCCGCATCGCCGGTCAGCGTGGCGCGCAGGGCCTCGAGCAGGGCGCCGAGTTCGGGCACCACGTCCAGTTCCATCTGCCGCGTGCGGCCACCGCGCTTGAGCAGCAGGGTGCGGCCCTGCACTTCCATCGACTCGCGCGTCGGCTGTAGCGTGTGGCGGGCAAAGCGGTCGGGCGCGGCAAAGCTGAGCGTGCCGCTGGAGGTCAGCGGGCTGTCGAGGCCGCTGACGATGCGTTCTTCGGTGTAGCGAGCCTCGCCGCCCTTGCGCTGGGCCATGCGCGCCATCAGCGCCGTCAGGTCCAGCGGCGGCTCGGCAGCACGCGCAGCGCCTGCCATGCCGGCCAGCGCCAGCAGCACTGCGCGGCGCTGCCGATCAGGCCGTCGCGTCCTCATCCCAGAAGTCATGGAAGTTGAACCAGTTGTACGGAAACTCGCGGCACAGGGACTCGACCCGCGCGACGTAGGCCAGCAGCGCGGTGCGCAATTGTTCGTCACGCCGCGCCGGGTCGGTCGGGGGTTGGCTGAAGTCAGCCAGCAGCTCGAAGCGCACGTCGTAGCGCGCCCCGCCGCGGTACAGGCCGACCATGAAGATAACCTTGCGCTTGAGCAGCATGGCGAGGCGCAGCGGCCCGTCGTTGAACACGGCCGGCGCGCCGAGGAAGGGCAGGCGCAGGCTGTGGCTGCGAGCACCGGCCCCGGGCAGCACGCGGTCGCCCAGCACGCCGACCAGGCCGCCGTCGTCGAGCCAGTCGCGGATCGCCAGCGTCGAGCCCGGGCGTCCGATGGCGATGATCTCGAGCGCGAAGCCCGGCGCCACCGCCTGCAGCACCTCGTGGATCAATCGCGCGTTGTCGGGGAACATGACCATCGCCACCGGCAGTTGCCGGCCCTTGCCCAGCGCGTGCAGGGCTTCGAAGCTGCCCACGTGGGCGCCGAGCAGAACGGCGCCGCGCCCCTTGGTCAGCAGTTCGTCGACCAGATGATCGCCCTGCAGCGTGATGTCGAATTGGTGCAGCGCGCCGCGCACCAGGAAGACGCGGTCGAGCACCACCGAAGCAAAGGCATGCAGTTGGTGGTAGTGGTCGATCCAGCGCGGCTCGCGGCCGAGTGCACGGCGCAGGTAGCGCCTCATCTGCCGTCTGGGGCCGGGCGAAAAAAGCAGGAAGTAGCAGGCGATGGGGTGCAGCACCCAGCGCGCCACGTGGCGGCCCAGGTGCACCGCGACCCAGGCCATCAGGCGCAGCGTGAAGCGGTTGCTGCGTTCGCGCGTGGCCGACCAGTCCGGCCGTGACAAGGCAGGCTCGGTCATGCGCCGCCCGGCACCAGTTTGCCGCGCGCCACGCAGCGCAGGCCGTCCCGGACCTCGAAGCCCAGGCCGCGACCCTGCCCGGCCAGGACCACGCGCAACCGCGTGGCGGGGGCGACCGGGGCGACGAATTTGACGCTGTCGATCACCGGTCTGGCGCCGAGTTGCTCGCGCAGCGCCGGTTGCCGGTCCAGCGCCTGCAACAGCAGCGACAACAGCACCACGCCAGGCAGGACCGGCGTGCCCGGAAAGTGACCGTCGAAGGCCGGGTGGTCGGCGGCGATGTCGAACTCGGCGTCGCCCGCGCGGGCGGACGTCGTGCGGGCGTCGGCACCCAGGTGTCGCGCCGCCAGCGCGCGCAGCGTGGCCGCCGTGATCTTGCCGGTGGCCTCGCGCGGCAGCGCGTCGAGCAGCACCACGCGGCGCGGCACGAAGGCGCCTTCGAGCCGATCGCGCAGGCCCTGGATGACTTGCGCGGCCGTCAGGCCCGGTGCGACGACGAAGGCCAGCGGCCGCACCACGCCGTCGGCCACGTCGTCGGGCAGCCAGAAGGCGCCGTCGTGCACGCCGTCGATGCGGTTGAGATGGAAGTTCAGGTGCGCCAGCGAGCTGCGCTTGCCGGCCACGTGGATCAGGTCGTTGGTGCGGCCGAGCAGGCGGAACTCGCGCTCGTTGACCAGTTCCAGGATGTCGGCCAGCGGCGTCGGCTCGGTGACATGGCCGCCGGCGACGACGAAGCGCTCGCCCGACTCGTGCTCTTCGCGCCACAGACGCAGCGCGCCGAGCGCAGTCCAGGTCTCGCCTGCGGTGGTGCGGCGCGATGCCACCTGGCCGGCTTCGGTGCAGCCGTAGATCTCGATCAGCCGCGCCGACAGGCGCGCTTCGGCCTCGGCTGCCAGTTGCGGCGACAACGGCGCGGTGGCCGACAGCACCAGATCGACCACCGGCAAGGTCACGCCCGACAGCAGCAACGTTTTCAGGTGGAAGGGTGTGGTGACCAGCGCGCGCGGCCGCGGCAGTCGCTCCAGCGCGGTCGAGATGTCGGCCGGGTAGAACGGCCGGCCGCTGTCGAACGCGGCGCCGCCGAGCAGGGCCAGCAGCACGCTCGACTCGAAGCCGTAACTGTGCTGCGGGGGCACCGTGGCCACGATGTTCAGCCCGGCCAGCGTTGGCAGGCCCATCAGCTCGGCCAGCCGTTCGGCTTCGGCCGCGATGTTGTCGATCAGCGGCTGCCACTGCTTGTGGTGCGGCTGCGGCGCGCCGGTGGAGCCTGAGGTGAGCAGGCATACGGCGTCGAGCCTGGCTGCGATGGCCGGTACCACGCGCGTCGGCGCGACGCCGGCCGGGCGCGACACGCGCACCGGGTGCAGGCCGGCGGTGTCGACTCCGATCTCGTCGACCAGCGCATAGGGCGCCGTGCCATTGAGCGCGAGCCGGCGCAGCGTCTCGGGCAGCGCGTTGGGCGGCATCAGGCTGGTGTGGCCGCGCAGCAGCGCCGCCGCCAGTCCGAGTGCGAAGCGGTAGCGGTCCTGGCACAGGTTGACCGCCGGGCCCTGCGCCGGCAGTTGGGAGGCCAGGGCGCCGGCTTCGGCGATGAAGGTGGCGCCGCTGATCGGCTGGCCGGCCGCCCAGGCCAGCGGTGCGGCCAGGTCACGCGCTCCGAGCAGGGGCAGTGACGGGTTCATTCGGGTCGGCTCGCGGCGGGGCCGTGATGGCGCCAGGCCTGCATGGCGCGCGCGATCGACACCCGCTCGAAGTCCGGGTGGCGCCAGCGCCGGTAGACAAACTCGACGACGAAGACAGCCACCGTGATCACCGGCGTGAGCACGGTGCAATAGAACGACCACCAGGCCCACGGCGCGCTGGCGTAGATCAGCAGCGAGAGCACGATCATGCCGGCGAAGTAACCGACCCAGGTCGCGGTCAGGCTGCGGGTGTACGCACGCAGCGCCGGCGACAGCGGATTCAGGTGTACGCGTTCGGCCATCGCGGTGATCAGCGCCGTGCTGCCCGGGCGCAGCGTGTAGGCGAAGCTCCAGCCCAGCAGCGCGTGGATCGCCGCATGCTGCAGCACGTACAGCCGATTCACGTCGACACCGCCGCGCTGCCATACCCACGCCAGCAGCAAAGTCAGCACGGCAGCGCCGGCCAGCGTGGGTTTGTGCCGGCGCTGCAGCCCGGCCAGCGCCAAGCCGACGAGCAAGGGACCGAACAGCGCGAGCACGGTCCAGGCGCGGTCGGGCGCAGTCGCCATCAGCGCCCACGACAGCACCGAATACGCCACCAGGCCCAAGCCGGCGGCCACCACGCCCCAGGGCGCCGGGATGCCCACGGAAGTGCTTACTTGGCGCGGTGCTGCGCCACGTGCGCCGCCAGGCTGCGGATCGAGCGGAAGATGCGCTCGTTGTTCTCGTCGTCCGAGCGCAGCTGGAAGCCGTAACGGTGCGAGACCTCGAGCGCCACCTCGAGGATGTCGATCGAGTCCAGCCCGAGCCCGTCGCCGAACAGCGGCGCGCTGACATCGATCTCGGCCGCCGGCGTCTCGAGGTTCAACGCATCGACGAACAACTGCGCCAGCTCTCGTTCGAGCACCGGGTGCTCGGCGGCGGTGGCGGCGCTGGAGCCGGGGTCGGATGGCGGCAAAGACACGGCAGTCGTCCTCCCGCGGCACCTGGGGACGAAGGCGGGCCGCGTTGGGGGCGATTGTAGGCAGGGCGGCGCCGGCGGCATGCGCGCGCGTGCCGGCCGGTGCACGCACTTCGATTGCCACCGCCGCCAAGCCTCGGCCTGCCGCGCCTACATCGGCGGTGACCAGGCGCAGGTATCTGTCGGCCGCTTCGAAGTCCAGCACCTGGTCCACCGGCACCAGGTGCACGGTCGCGCCGACCTGGGCCTGGATGACCTCCAGCCGCGGCTGCAAGGGCGCCGGCAGCTGCTGGCCGATCAGAGCCCGCAACTGCTGCACCGCCTGCGCCGGTGCCTCGCCCTGCGGCGCGCGGTCGGCCAGTCGGGCCCCCAGCTACTGCGGCAGTGCGGCGACGAGACCCCGGCAGGCGTCGCGAAGTGACGGCTGCAGGCGTTAAATGCGCCTGACGGGCGCCGCCCGTCGATCACGTGCCGCGGGTTTGCCCTTGTCCACGTACATCCAATGGGGGGCGCAGCGGCCTGGCCTGCACTCCTACACTGCGGTCCTCGAAGTCGGGCTTACCCGGCCCGGCTCATCACTTCAAGACAGGACTCGACGCAGCCATGAAGACTTCTGCCCGCTCTGGTTTTGCTCGGCTTGCCGTTTTGACTGCCGCCCTGTGCTGCCTGTTCGCCAGCGCCGCCTCGGCCGCCGGTACCTCCCGTGTGATCGTCGCCTTCAAGCCAGGCGCGGCTGCGTCCGTCAAGGCTACGGTGACTGCAGCCCGCGGCGGCGTGGTGCACGACGTCTTCGGCATGGACGCCATCGCCATCGAGGTGCCCACGGCGGCGCTGAACGGCCTGGCGCGCAACCCGAACGTCGAATACGTCGAGGCCGACGAGAAGCGCTACCCGCTGGCACTGACCACGCCTTCCGACGGAACGCCGTATGCCATCGGCCAGCTGGTGCCGTACGGCATCGGCATGGTGCAGGCCGATCAGTTGTCCGATGTACTGGCCGGCAACCGCAAGCTCTGCATCATCGATTCCGGCTACGACCGCGCGCACGAGGACTTGTCCAGTGCTGTCAACGTGAGTGGTGAGTTCGACTCCGGCACCGGCTGGTGGTACACCGACGAGAACCACCATGGCACCCATGTGGCAGGCACGATTGCCGCGCTCAACAACGCGGGTACGGGTGTGGTGGGTGTCAATCCGGGTGCCACGCTCAAGCTGCACATCGTCAAGGTCTTCGGTGCCGACGCCTGGGCCTATTCGTCCACGCTGGCCAGCGCGGCCAACAAGTGCAAGGCCGCCGGCGCGAACATCATCAGCATGTCGCTTGGCGGCACGCGCTCGGTCAAGACCGAGCAGCGCGCGTTCGACTCGCTGTATGCCGGTGGCATCCTCAACATCGCGGCGGCTGGCAATGCGGGTACCACGGCCAAGTCGTACCCGGCTGGCTATGCCAGCGTGGTCTCGGTGGCGGCGATCGACGAAAACAAGGCCTGGGCCACCTTCTCGCAATTCAATTCCAAGGTCGAAATCGCGGCGCCTGGCGTCGGCGTACTGTCAACCGTGCCGGTGAACTCGGGCTCGGCATCGGCATTGACCGTCGGCAGCACCGTTTACGCGCCGGGTGGCATGGACGGTTCGCCGCGCGGCACGGCCAGCGGCGCGCTGGCCGACTTCGGCCTGGGGGGCACGGCGGCGGCCGGCAGCATGACCGGCAAGGTCTGCCTGGTCCAGCGCGGCACATATGACTTCTCGACCAAGGTTTCGAACTGCCAGGCCAGCGGCGGCGTCGGTGCGGTGGTCTACAACAACGTGGCCGGCGGCTTCGGCGGCACCCTGGGTACGGTGCTGACGGCGATCCCATCGGTGACCGCGTCGGACAGCGAAGGCGCGGCGATGAGGCTGCAGTTCGGCCAACTGGCGCAGCTTGCGGTAACGCCGGCCAGCTACGCCTATTTCGACGGCACCTCGATGGCCACGCCGCACGTCTCGGCGGTGGCCGCGCTGGTCTGGAGCCGCAACCTCAACTGCACGGCGACCCAGCTGCGCAACTCACTCAACCTGAGCGCGCAGGACCTCGGACCGGCCGGGCGCGACACCAAGTTCGGCTTCGGCCTGGTCCAGGCCAAGGCGGCCGACGACCGCATCAAGTCGCTCGGCTGCGGCAACTGATCGCGCCTGGTCCAGGCCCTGACCTGCGGGGCTTGACCAGCGGCGAGGCGGACGTTCGGTCGTGGCCATGGCCTTGCCGACCGGTCTGGCCGGATGAATAGAATTACGATCCTCTTGCCGGCGCCCGCTTCGCGCATGGCGCCTGCACTCCTGATGAACAACGCCATGCTCCGTACTCTTGCGCTCATCGCCGCCCTGACGGCTACCGTGTCGGGATGCTCCAGGACCGACCCGCCGGCGGCACCGGCCGCGGCCGCATCGCAGGCCGTACCGCAGGCGGCAGCGCCGCTGGCATCGGCCGGCGAATCGCGCAACGTCGGCAAGGTGCTGCAGGTCCTGAATGGCGGCGGCTACACCTACGCCGAAGTCGCTGCGCCGTCAGGGCAAAGCGTCTGGCTCGCCGGCTCGCAGATCGAGGTCAAAGCGGGTGATGCGCTGGAGTGGGGTGACTACTCGGTGATGCGCAACTTCAGCGCCAGGACGCTCGGGCGCACCTTCGACGAGATCCTGTTCGTCAGCCGATGGGGGCTGGCGGGTGGCGTGGCGGTGGCGACATCCCCACATGGCAGCTTTGCTGCGCCGCCCGCTGCGGCCGGCGCCGGCGGCGGCGATTCCGGCGTGGTCAAGAGCGTCACCAACGCAGGCGGCTACAGCTACATCGAAGTCGACCGCGGCGGCAGCACGGTCTGGGTTGCCGCGACCGAGGCGTCGATCAAGGCGGGCGACAGGATCCAGTGGCAAGGCGGCTCTGAAATGCGCAACTTCACGGCCAAGTCGCTGAGCCGGACCTTCGAGCGGATCATCTTCACGTCGTCGGTTGCGGTGCTGCACTGATCCCCGGCGCACGCACGCGCGCATGGCGCGGGTGAGCCGCGAGGCCACGATGGCTCTTCAAACCAAGGAGCTGCTCGTGAGACCCAAAATCCTGAGCGCGTGTTTAGTTGCTGCAGTCGTGCTGACTCCGCTGTCGCGGCCCACTCGCCGCATGGCCGCGAGGGGCGTGCCGCCAAATGGCGGCTCGCCAGCGGCAAGACGTTCGGCCGGCGGGCGCGACAGCCAGCAGGCCAGGTCGGAGGCCTGATGCCGGTTGCGCGGCACGCGGGCGTCGGTACGGTCCATGACTCTGATTCTTGCTCGTCAGTGTTGCAGGATCTTCGACAGGAAGTCCTTCGCCCGCGGCGACCGCGCTTCGGGGTCACCGAAGAAGTCTTCCTTCTTGCAGTCTTCGACGATCTTGCCGGCATCCATGAAGATCACGCGGTGGCTGACCTTGCG
>JANOJJ010000421.1:0-6678 GCA_031408155.1 Rubrivivax sp. | reverse complement strand
GGCTGTGATCGCGCTCGTACAGCAGATCGCTGCCGATGATGAGGTCGAAACGCCCGCGCAGTCGCCGTCGCAGCGTGCGGCCCGCGCGCTGATGCGGCATCGGCTGGGCCGGCATCACGGCCCAGTCGCCATGGCGGTACTTCATCGGCGCCAGCTCGTTCAGGTTCAGGTTGTGGAGCAGGAAGTCGGCGGCCAGCGGGTGGCTGTCGCTGGCCGTGACGTCGGCGCCGCGGCGGTGTCCGACCAGGCTGGCCAGGCCCAGGCCACAGCCGACCTCGAGGATGCGCTCGCCTGCGCGCACCGGGCGCTGCGCCAGCCGCGCCGCCAGCTCGGCGCCCGACGACCACAAGAGGCCGAACAGCGGCCAACTGGCCGACGAGATGCCGAGCTCGGCGGCTTCACCAACCGGGTCGGCGAACTGCCGGCCGTCGAGCAGCGATCGGATGACGAGGTCGTCGACACCCGCGATCGCGATGCGCTCTTGCTTGGTCTGGTAGCCGGGCATCGCACAGGCGACGAAGCCCAGGCTGGCGGACCTCGAAGAAGGATGGACGTGCGTGCGAGTATGCGCCTGCAGCGACGCCGGCCTTCCCGGCTCGGGGCCTACAGCCGCTGCACGACCACGCTGCCGATCGAATAGCCGGCGCCGAAGGAACACACCACACCCAGGTCGCCCACGTGCAGGTCGGCCCGATGCGCGTGGAAGGCGATGATCGAGCCGGCCGACGCCGTGTTGGCGTATTCGCACAGGATGATGGGCGCGACGTCGTCGTCGACCGCGCGGTCGATCAAGCGCTTCATCACCAACTGGTTCATGCCCAGGTTGGCCTGGTGCAGCCAGTAGCGCCGCACCTGCTGCGGCGTGGTGCCCAGGTCGGCCAGATGGCGCTCGATGTGCGCTGCGGCCATCGGCACCACTTCCTTGAAGACCTTGCGCCCTTCCTGCATGAACGTTTTGTCGCGTGCGTCGGGGTCGGTGTCTTCGCAGCGGTTGAGAAATCCGGCGTTGTTGCGGATGTGGTTCGAGTATTGCGTGAGCAGTCGCGTGCCCAGTACACGCCAGCGGTCAGCCGCCGTGGCCCGGTCCTCGGCCTCGACGACGATCGCGGTGCAGACGTCACCGAAGATGAAATGACAGTCGCGGTCTCGCCACTCGAGGTGCGCCGAGGTGATTTCGGGGTTGACGATCAGCACGCAGCGCGCGCTGCCCGATTTGACTGCATTGACCGCCTGCTCGATGGCAAAGGTGGCCGACGAGCAGGCCACGTTCATGTCGAAGCCGTAGCCACCGGCGCCCAGCGCCTGCTGGATCTCGCAGGCCATGGCCGGGTAGGCGCGCTGCATGTTGGCCGCGGCGCACAACACAGCGTCGACATCGGCACCGCTGCGGCCGGCCGCAGCCAGGGCCTTGGCGCCTGCATCGACCGCGATCTCGGCCATCAGGCTGAGCTGGTCGTCAGGCCGCGGCGAAAAGCGCGGCTTCATGCGATGGGGGTCGAGCACGCCGTGCTTGTCGATCACGTAGCGCTGCTTGATGCCCGAGGCCTTCTCGATGAACTCGACGCTCGAATGCGGGATCGGCTGGGTTTGGCCGGCTGCGATGCGCGTGGCTTGGCTGGCGTTGTGCAGGTCGGCGTAGGCGTTGAAGGCCAGCACCAGTTCGGCATTGGTGATGACGTGCGGCGGCGTGTACAGGCCGGTGCCGCTGATGACGACGTTTTTCATTGCGCGGCAGTGTAGGCCGGTGCCCCGGGGCCGGGCGCTGGGGTTTGCGCCGCGCTGGCGCAAGCCCGGGGCTGGAGATCGACCGGGGGCCCTACTTGCTCTTCTTCGCAGCAGGCTTGCCGCCTTGCTGCAGCGCGTCAGACATGCCCAGCAGCACGCCGCTGACCATCGCCGTGTAGCTCTCGGCCATGGCTTGAGCCGCGCGCAGGCTGGCCGCGCGCGAACTGCGCACCGCGGCCTGCATGTCATCCACCAGCTTCTCGGCGGTGTCGGTGGCGCGGCTGCCCGAGACCGTGCCGCCGGCCTGCATCTTCTCGAGCACCTGGCTCCACTGGGCACCGAGCTGGTCGCCAGCGCCAGCGGCGGCCTTGCGCACGGTGGCCATCAGCGTGTCCTCGAACTTCTCGAGCTCGGACATGGCCTTGGCGAGGTGTTTTTCGCGCAGGTCGGCGCCTTGCGCCACCAGCTGGCTCAGCGCCACGCGGTTGGCGTCGACCGCCTTCAGCAGCGCGTCATCCATGCCGGCGACGGCCTTGTCGAGCAGGCCCTCGATGTCAGCGGCCGGCAGGGCGTTGCGGGCGACCCCGGCGCCCACGGCGTCGGTCACGCCCTTGAGCGCAGAGCGGATGTTCCTCAGCGACAGCTCACGCCCTTGCAAGGCTTGCAGCGTGGCGCTGCCAACGGCCTTGCGCAACTGTTCGCCCTGCTGGGCGGTGGCGTGCTCGAACTGGGCAATCAGGGCGTCGGCATCGATCATTGACTTGGCCATGCGGTCTCCTCGGGGGTTGGAATGGGCGGCCTTCATGCTCGCACCGAACCAGCGGCGGAGCAACTGAGGCGTGACGGGTCAGCCCGGCCGGCCCGTCCTTGGGCGGGTGCAAGACTCCGTCCGGGTCTGGCTGCGCTTCAATGAAGCACCAGCAGCGGCACCTTGCAGCGCGACAGCACGCCCTTGGTGTGCGAGCCGAACAACAGTTCGCCGAAGGCACCCCGGCCGTGCGTGACCATCACGATCAGGTCGCAGTTGAATTCGGCAGCAGCCTTGACGATCGCGTCGTCGACACTGTCAGAGCGCTGAAACTTGCCCTCGAAGGCCACACCCTGCTCGGCCGCCATGGCGGCGAACTTGGCCAGCACGGTGCGCGCGTGCGTTTCGGTGCGCGCCTGGTGGGCGTCGGTTTCGCGCTGGTAGGCGGTGAGATTGGCGGCCATGGTCGGCAACGGCGGCATCGGTTCGGCCACGAAGCCGGTGATGCGCGAGCCGAGCTTCTTGGCCAGGTCGAGACTGGACTGGGCTGCGCGTTCAGACAATTCGGTGCCGTCCACGGGCACGAGCAGGTGCGAGTACATGCGGGTTCCTTCGTTGGGTGCATCGCGGGCGGATGCCGACCCGGATGATGGCGCACTCTAGGGAAAGCTTGCTCTGACTTGTTGATCGTGGTCAAGAGCCAGCGTCCAGCAGCGCTCGCGCGTGGTCCGACGCCAGGCCTGACCGCGTCGCTGGCGATTGCCGAGCTGGTGGCGCGGATCGTCGACGCGCGCTGACAGGCTGAGACAATCGGCGCCGCTGCCACCCGACCCAACGCATGTCCGACTCGCTCATCCTCACCCTGTCCGGCCCCGACCGCACCGGCATCGTGTACGCCGTCACCGGCGCGCTGGCCGAACGCGGCGGCAACATCACCGACGCCGCCCAGTTCAACGACCAGAGCACGGGCCAGTTCTTCATGCGCGTGCAGTTCAGCCTGCCCGAGGGGCGGTCGGAGGGCATCCGCGACGCGATCGGCGTGCTCGCCACGTCGATGCAGATGAAGTGGCAACTGCACGAAGCCCAGGCGCGCCTGCGCACGGTGCTGCTGGTCAGCAAGCTCGGCCACTGCCTGAACGACCTGCTGTTCCGCTACAAGAGCCAGCTGCTGCCGCTGGACATCCGCGCCGTGGTGTCCAACCACCGCGACTTCTACCAGTTGGCGGCGAGCTACGACATCCCGTTCCACCACCTTCCGGTCACGCCGGCCACCAAGTCGCAGGCCGAACGCAGGCTGCTCGAGATCGTCGAGCACGAACAGGCCGAGCTGGTGGTGCTGGCGCGCTACATGCAGGTGTTGTCGAACGACCTGTGCCGCGCGCTCGAAGGGCGGGCGATCAACATCCACCACAGCTTCCTGCCCAGCTTCAAGGGCGCCAAGCCCTACACGCAGGCGCACAACCGCGGGGTCAAGATCATCGGCGCGACCGCGCACTACGTCACCGCCGACCTCGACGAGGGCCCGATCATCGAGCAGGACATCGCCCGCGTGGACCATGCCTGCGACCCCGCCCAGCTGACCCACATCGGGCGCGATGTCGAATGCGCCGTGCTGGCGCGCGCGGTCACCTGGCATGCCCAGCATCGGGTGCTGATCAACGGGCACAAGACGGTGGTGTTCCGCTGAGCCAGGCTGCGACGACCGCGTGATGACGCGCAAAGATGCCCCTGAAGCAGGTGCTTGATCAAGCCTTCGAAGGCCGATGGGCGGCGCACAATGCAAAGCGTCACTGGCGACAACCGACCGCACCACTGGGCGGAAGACCGGAACCCGTAACCGGCGCCATCTCCCGTCGAGGCCGCGAGGCCTTGTCCGGTAGCCTGAAGGGCCACCCTTGAACCGGTGGCCCTTTGCTTTGGCGGCATGAGGGCTCGCAGGTCGGCCGCTGCGCCCGGGCCGGCCATCGACGGCGCCGGGCGCGGCCGCCCCAGCTCGGCCTGCTCGGCCTGTAACCGGCCGCCTGCGCAGCGCCTCAGCGCGCCGTCCGGACTGGGTCAAATGTCACGCCCCGGTGGGGGACAAGGCCCAACCACTGACCCTGGACGCGCTCCGGCCATTGCACCGATCTTCAGTCAAATCAACGACTTGATGCGTTTTGAGGGATCTGGCCCGGATCGTGAATGGTTGATGACACATCGGCAGCCCGCTGCAGCCCCACAGGTTGCGGCGGTAAGTCGATGCAACCAGGAGGACGAGCCTTGAAGCGCATCTTGATTTACTCGCACGACACCTTTGGCCTGGGCAACATCCGCCGCATGCTCGAGGTCGCCCGCCACCTGGTGGAGTCGTCGTCGCAGGTGTCGGTGCTGGTGATCACCGGCAGCCCGATGCTGCATGCGTTTCGGATCCCGCCGCGCATCGACTACGTCAAGCTGCCCTGCCTGTCGCGCAACGTCGACGGACGCTACGGTGCGCGCTCGCTCGACCTGTCGCTGGACGCCACCGTGCGTCTGCGCGCCAACATGATCCGCTCGGTGATCGCCGACTTTGCGCCTGACCTGATCCTGGTCGACAAGAAGCCGTTCGGCGTCGAAGACGAGCTCTCGGGTACCCTCGAAGCGCTGCCCGGCGGCGCGGCGCGACCCAAGCTCGTGCTGCTGCTGCGCGACATCCTCGACAGTGCCGAGTCGACCACCCGCGTCTGGCGCAAGAACCGCTACTACGAAGCCATCGACGCCTACTACGACCAGGTGCTCGTGGTCGGCTGCCCGACGGTGTTCGACCTGCGCCACGAGTACGCCTTCCCGCCCTTCGCTGCGGCCAAGGTCGAGTTCTGCGGCTACATCTCGCGCCAGCCCGGCCGCACGCCGCGCGCCGACACGCGTCGCCAGCTCGGTGTCAACGGCAACGAGCCGCTGCTGCTGGTGACACCCGGTGGCGGCGAAGACGGCTACAGCCTGATCGCGCTGACGCTGGACGCGCTGGCCCGACTACCGCACACGCAGCGCCCACGCACCCACCTGGTCTGCGGGCCCGAGATGAGTGACCAGCAGCGCGCCACCGTGCACGCCACCGCACGTGCGCTGCCCAACGTGTCGGCGCAGGACTTTTGCGACGACATGATGTCGATGATGGCCGCCACCGACGTGGTGCTGGCGATGGGCGGCTACAACACGGTGTGCGAGCTGCTCACGCTGCGCAAACGCGCGCTGCTGGTGCCGCGCGTGAAGCCGGGCGTCGAGCAATGGATCCGCGCCAAACGCATGTCGGCGCTGGGCCTGGTGCGCATGCTGCACCCCGAGTCGCTGACTGCCGACAAGCTGCTGGCCGGCCTGCAGGCCGAACTGCAGGCCCTGGCGCGGCGCACGCCGGTGGCCCGGCTGCGCCGGCTCGACGGCCTGACCAACGTGACCGCGGCGCTGCTCGACGCCATGGGCCTGAGCCCCGACGCGGTCGACCCCGGCGACGACGACAGCATCGACTCCATTCCCACCACCTCGACGGAGGCCGCATGGTCGCATCGCAGCCAGCAGCAAGCCGCCCAGTCGGTCTGCTAGTCAAGATCTTCCCCAAGCTGTCCGAGACCTTCGTGCTCGAAGAGGTGCTGGGGCTCGAACGCCTGGGCGTGCCGCTGGTGATCTACACCCTGGCCGCGCCGACCGACAACCTCGTCCACCCGGCGCTCGAGCGTGTCACGTCAAGCGTCAAACAGGTGCCTGTCGCACCCTGGCGCGAGCCGCTGCGCCTGACCGGTCGCCACCTGCGGCTGGCGCTGGCCGCGCCCTGGCGCTACGCCGGCGCGCTGAGCCAGGCGGCGCGGCGCGGTCGCGTCGGGTTGCTCGACTTCGTGCGCGCCGGCTGGCTGGCCGGGCAGATGCGCGCCGACGGGGTGGCGCATCTGCACACGCACTTCATCTCCCGGCCGGCCGACGAGGCCGAGTTGGTTTCGGCACTGTGCGGAGCGCCGTTCTCGATCTCGGCCCACGCGAAGGACATCTACCTGTCCGACCCCGCCGACCTGCGGCGCAAGATGAGCGCAGCACGCTTCACCGTCACCTGCACCGACTTCAACTGCCGCACGCTGCGCGCCATGGCACCCGACGCGCCGGTGCACCGCATGTACCACGGCATCGACGCCGGAGTGTTCAACCCGACCCGGCGCCTGGCGCCCAGCCTGGTGCCACTGATCCTGAGCGTGGGCCGG
>JANOJJ010000328.1:0-2453 GCA_031408155.1 Rubrivivax sp. | reverse complement strand
AGCATCGCCGATTGGCCGCTGGATTCGCCTCGCAACCTGCTGTACCACGTGGCGGTGACCGCGCAGTCCACGCTGGTGGGCTTCGTGCTGGGCACGCTGCTGGGCTTGCTGCTGGCCGCGGTCATCGTGCATTCGCGCACGCTCGAGCGTGCGCTGTTGCCCTGGGTGGTGGCCTCGCAGACGGTGCCGGTGCTGGCAATCGCGCCCATCGTGCTGGTGATCCTGGGCAGCCTGGGCATGAGCGGCGTGGCGCCGAAGGCGGTGATCGCGATGTACCTGTGCTTCTTTCCGGTCACCGTGGCCATGGTGCAGGGCCTGCGCTCGCCGCAGCGCATCGAGACCGAACTGCTCTACACCTACGCCGCGTCGCGCTGGCAGGCCCTGTGGCTGCTGCGGCTGCCGGCCGCCCTGCCCTTCTTGTTCCCGTCGCTGCGCGTGGCGGTGGCCGCCGGGCTGGTGGGCGCGATGGTGGCCGAGCTGCCCACCGGCGCGCAGGCCGGGCTGGGGGCGCGGCTGCTCACCGGCTCGTACTACGGCAACACGGTGGGCATCTGGTCGGCGCTGGTGTTGTCGGCCCTGCTCGGGCTGACGCTGACCGGCGCGGTGGCGCTGGTCGAGCACCTGGTGCTGCGCGTCAGGGGCCAGCGATGAGTGCCGCGCAGCGTTTCGTCACCCGCACGCTGGCACCCGCCCTGGCCGCGGCGGCGGGCCTGGCGGCCTGGCTGCCGGCGCCGGGCAGCGACAACGCCATCGGCACCCCGCTGCTGCTGGCCTTGCTGGCGTTGCTGGCCTTGCTGGCGCTGGCCGGCTGGTCGGTGCACCGGCTGGCGGCACTGGACGGCCTGCCCGCCAGCGCCACCGCAGCGCTGTTCGGACTGTGGGTGCTCTATTTCTGGCAAGTGGGCGTGACGCTGGGTAACGTGCCACGCGTGCTGCTGCCATCGCCGCTGGCCATCGTCGAGTCGCTGTTCGAGCACGCGCCCACGCTCGGCCGCGACTTCGTGCAGACCGTGCTCAAGGCCGTGCTGCTGGGCTGGGCACTGGGCTCGGCGCTTGGTTTTGCAGTCGGCGTGGCGATTGACCGCGCGCCCTTCCTGCAGCGTGGGCTGCTGCCGGTGGCGTCGCTGACCAGCACCATTCCGCTGGTCGCGGTGGCCCCCATCATGGTGATGTGGTTCGGCTTCGAATGGCCGTCCAAGGCCGCGGTGGTGGTGTTGATGACCTTCTTTCCGATGCTGGTGTCGACCCTGGCCGGGCTGCAGGCCGCCGGCCGCATCGAGCTCGAGCTGATGCACAGCTACGCGGCCGGTTATCGGCGCACGCTGATCGACCTGCGGCTACCCTGTGCGCTGCCCTTCATCATCAGCGCGCTCAAGGTCAACGCCACGCTGGCGCTGATCGGCGCCATCGTGGCCGAGTTCTTCGGCTCGCCCACCGTGGGTCTGGGATTTCGCATCAGCACCGAGGCGGCGAGGATGAACATGGCCCTGGTCTGGGGCGCCATCGTCGTGGCCGCGGTCACCGGCTCGCTGGCCTATGCGCTGCTCGTTCGGCTGGAACAGCGCCTGACGTTCTGGCACCCTTCGGTGCGCACTTCCCGCTAAGGCGCACTTCGCGTCACTTTCCCCCCCACCCCTCGAGACTGGAGCTTCGTGATGACCGTTTCCTTCCTCAAGATCGCGGCTGCGGCCGCGGCCCTGGCCTGCAGCGCCGGCGCCTTGGCGCAAGACAAGTTCACGGTGCAGATGAAATGGGTGCCGCAGGCCCAGTTCGCTGGCTACTACGTGGCCGCGGCGAAGGGCTACTACAAGGCCGAGGGCCTGGACGTAACCATCAAACCCGGCGGCCCCGACGTCTCGCCGGTGCAGGTGTTGGCCGGCAACGGCGCCGACGCGGTGGTGAACTGGATGCCCGACGCCCTGGCCGCACGCGAAGCCGGCGTTGCGCTGGTCAACATCGCGCAGATCTTCAACCGCTCGGGCCTGATGCTGACCTGCAAGAAGGCCAGTGGCGTGACCAAGCCGGCCGACTTCAAGGGCAAGACCCTCGGTGTCTGGTTTGGCGGCAACGAGTACCCCTTCCTCAACTGGATGGCCAAACTCGGCCTCAAGCCCGACACCGACATCAAGGTGCTCAAGCAGGGCTTCAACGTCGACCCGTTGTTGCAGAACCAGGCCGCCTGCATCTCGACCATGATCTACAACGAGTACTGGCAGGTGGTGGACGCCGGCGTCAAGGAGTCCGACCTGGTGACGTTCTTCTACGAAGACCAGGGTGTGGCTTCGCTCGAAGACGGTTTGTACGTGGCCGAGGCCAAGCTCAAGGACAAGGCCTTCGTCGACCGCGCCGCCAGGTTCCTGCGCGCCACGCTGAAGGGCTGGAACGACGCGGTGAAAGACCCGGCCGGCGCGGCCAGGATCGTGGTCGCGGCCGATCCTTCGGGCAGCGCCACC
>JANOJJ010000320.1:0-2820 GCA_031408155.1 Rubrivivax sp. | reverse complement strand
GCGCTCGCGCATCGTGTCCTGGCGCGAAGGCCTGGCCCTGGTCGGCGTGCTGGTGGCCAGCGTGCTGCCGGCCGTGGCCGGGCTGGGCGCAACCAGCGCGGTGTTCGCGTTGTCGTTGGCCCTGAGCCTGGCGGCCTGGTGGCGTGCGCCGCAGCCGCCAGCGGCCAACGGCCCGGTCGTGCCGGTGTCGATGAGCGAGCCGCTGCGCACGCCGGCGTTCCGCCGCCTGCTGCTGATCTACCTCGTCAACGGCATCGCCAGCGCGGTGCCGGCCACGCTGGTGCTGTTCTTCATCCGCGACCGGCTGCAAGCCACTGCCTGCGAACCGCTGTTCCTGGCCAGCTACTTTGCCGCCGGTGCACTGTCGATGCCGCTGTGGGTGCGGCTGGTGGCGCGCTACGGTCTGGCCCGGGGCTGGCTGGCCGGCATGGGGCTGGCGATCGCCAGCTTCGGCTGGGCTGCCGGCCTGGGGGCAGGCGACGTGGCGGCCTACACGGCGGTCTGCATCGCCAGCGGTGTGGCCCTGGGTGCCGACCTCGCCTTGCCCGGCGCGTTGCTGGCCGGTCTGGTGCAGCGCGCCGGCCATGGCGGGCGGCTCGAAGGGGCTTACTTCGGCTGGTGGAACTTCGCCACCAAGCTCAACCTCGCGCTGGCTGCCGGCCTTGCATTGCCGCTGCTCGACCTGCTGGGCTATGCGCCCGGCCGCCAGGACCCGCAGGCGCTGCAGGCCCTGACCCTGACCTACTGCCTGCTGCCCTGCGGGCTCAAGCTGCTGGCCGCCATGCTGCTGTGGCGCGGCTGGATCCACCCCACCGATCGGACCCCTTCATGAAACGACGACTGCTGACCCTGCTGCCGGCCACGGCGCTGCTTGCCTCCTGCGCATCGCCCACGGTGGCCGACTACGCGGCCGAGCAACCCGTGCTCGACCTCAAGACCTACTTCAACGGCCCGATCGAGGCCCACGGCCTCTTCACCGACCGCTCGGGCAAGGTGCTGCGCCGCTTCACGGTGCAGATGACGGGCAGCTGGAGCGGCAACCAGGGCCTGCTCGACGAACGCTTCAGCTACAGCGACGGCAAGACCGAGCGTCGCGTCTGGCGGCTCACCGACGAGGGCGGCGGGCGCTGGACCGGGCGCGCCGACGACGTGGTCGGCGTCGCCGAAGGGCGCGCCGCAGGCAATGCGCTCAATTGGCGCTACACCCTGCGCCTGCCACTGGACGGCAGCGTCTACGAGGTGCAGTTCGACGACTGGATGGTCCAGATGGACGAACGCGTGATGCTCAACAAGGCGGCGCTGAGCAAGTTCGGGTTCTTCCTCGGTGAAGTGACGCTGGCCTTCCGGAGGAAGTAGGCCATGCCCTTGAACCCGCGCATCGACGACTGGAAGGGCCGCGTGGTCTGGCTGGTGGGTGCCTCCACCGGCATCGGCCGCGCCACCGCCGAGCGGCTGCATGCGCTGGGCGCGACCGTGATCGTCTCGGCGCGCAGCGGGGCGACGCTCGATGCCTTCGTGCGCGCGCACCCGGGCAGCCGCTCGATCGTGCTCGACGCCACCGACCGCAGGGCGATGCGCGACGCCGCCGGCAGCATCGTGCGCGAGTTCGGGCGGCTCGATCTGGTGGCCTACTGCGCCGGCTACTACCGGCCGATGCGGGCCACCGCCTTCGACATCGACGACGCGCTGCGCCACCAGCAGGTCAACTACGTCGGTGCGCTGCACCTGCTGGACGCCGCGCTGCCGGTGCTGCTGCGCCAGCGCGGCGGGCACCTGAGCCTGGTCAGCAGCGTCTCGGGCTGGCGCGGGCTGCCCAGGGCGCTGGCCTATGGGCCGACCAAGGCGGCGCTGATCAACCTGGCCGAGTCGCTGTACTTCGACCTCGCCGACCAGGGCATCGGCGTCTCGGTGGTCTGCCCGGGCTACGTCGACACGCCGCTGACCGAGCGCAACGACTACCGGATGCCGGGCCTGATCACGGCCGGGCAGGCCGCGCTCGAGATCGTCGACGGCTGGCAGCGGGGACGCTTCGAGATCCACTTTCCCAAGCGCTTCACGCGCTGGGTCAAGGCCGTGTCGCACCTGGGCGACGCTCTGTACTTCAAGGCCGTGCGCCGGGTGACCGGGCTGTGAGCGGGGCCCGCGCGCAGCCGGATCCGCGCGTGCAGCGCGTGATCGACTTCTTCGAGCAGTTGCAGCCCGCTCACGTCCAGCGCATGGCCGAGCTCTATGCCGACGACGCCACCTTCAAGGACCCGTTCAACGAGGTGCACACACGCCAGGGCATCGAGCGCATCTTCAGCCACATGTTCACCTCACTCGACGGCCCGCGCTTCCAGATCCGCGACGTCGTGCAGCAGGCCGACCAGTGCTTCCTGACCTGGGATTTGCACTTCCGCCTGAAGCGTCACACCGGGGACGAACAGCTCATCCGCGGCGCCACGCAGATCCGCTTCGCGGCCGACGGCCGGATTGCGCTGCACCGCGACTGGTGGGACGCCGCCGAGGAGCTGTACGAGAAGCTGCCGCTGCTGGGGCCGCTGATGCGCTGGCTCAAGCGCCGCGCCAACCGCTGACCCGGCAGCTGCGCCACCAGCACACGCCGCGGATCCGGCTGTGCCGGTCCGCCGCCGCCGTCGTCCGCGCCGGGCGGGATCAACGCAACCAGCCCTTGCGACTGAAATAGATGAACGGCGCGGCCACCGACGCCGCCATCAGCCCCAGCGCCAGCGGGTAGCCCCAGGTCTGGTCGAGCTCGGGCATGAGGCGAAAGTTCATGCCGTAGATGCTGGCGATCAGCGTCGGCGGCAGCAGCGCCAC